>JAYTOQ010000105.1:0-51199 GCA_043747665.1 Polyangiaceae bacterium
AAGCGCCACATCGGCACCTTGTCGTCGCCGGCGATGGCCTTCGCCCACTCGCTCATCGCGCCGGTGATGTCGTTCTTCTGCTCGAGCGCCTCGGCGAGGGCGGCGTGCGCCTCGGTGCGCGAGGGCTTGAGCTCGAGCGCGTGCTTGAGGTCCTTCATGGCGTCGTTGACCGCGCCCTCACGGAGGAGCACGACGCCGCGCTGCCAGTATCCATCGGCGAGCAGCTTGTCGAGCGCGAGCGCCTTGTCGACGCTGTTGCGTGCGAGACCGAGCTGCGCGGGCGTCGCCTCGTTGGCCGCCCACGCCACGTAGAGGTGGTACTCGGGCCGATTCGGGTCGAGCTCGACGGCGCGCTGGAGGTAGCGCATCGCCGCGGCTGACTCGAGGCCGCCCTGCTTCAGGTACGCGCGACCGATGTAGTGGCTCGCCTCGGCGCTGTTGGGGCGCTGATCCTTCACCTTGATGAGGAGCGGCAGCGCCTTCTCGACCTCGCCGATCGCAACGTACGCGGCGCCGACGCGGAGCATCAGGTCGACGTCCTTCGGAGCCTTGTCCGACGCGCTCTGGAACTGCTCGAGCGCCTTCTGCACGTCGCCGGACTTCTCGAAGAGGAGGCCGCGCTCGAGCGCGATGTTCGGGTACTCCTTGTCGACCGCGACGATCTGATCGAACTCCTTCGCGGCGGCGTCGAGGTTGTTCATCCGGCGATACGTGGTGCCGAGACGGAACCGCGTGCCGAGGTCGTTGGGGTTCTTCTGCAGCGCCGACTGGTAGTGGCCAAGGGCCTCGTCGTAATGGCCCTGCGTGGCGGCGACGTCGCCGAATGCGCGCTGGAGCGCCGGGCTGTCCGGCAGCTTCGAGCGTGCCTGGTCGAGCTTGGCCTGCGCATCGGCAGGCTTGCCCTGGGACGCGAGGAACGACGCGTAGGCCGCGTACGCGAGGATGGCATCGGGATTCGCCGGATCGGCGAGATCGACAGCGTCGCTGTAGGCCTTGTCGGCGACGGTCTTGTTGCCGAGCGCCTCCTCGGCCTTGCCGAGCCACATCGCGATAAGCATGTCCTTCGGCGCGCGCGCGCGAGCCGCGGTGAGCTGCGCCTTCGCGTCGGCGAGGCGCTCGAGCGCGATCTTGGTCTTGGCCGCGCCGACGACCGGCGTGATGCCAACCGGGTCCTTCGTCACGGCCTCGTCGAAGCGCGTGAGCGCCTCGGTGTAACGACCGTCGGCGTAGAGGACCTCGCCCTGACCGACGAGCGCGGTGACGTTGCGCGGGTCGAGCTTCACGGCCTCGTCGAACGCGGCGCGGGCATCGCCGGCGCGATCGAGGGCGAGCATGATCCAGCCGCGCGCGGCGAAGGCGCTGGAGACCTCGTTCGCGCCTTCGGTCTTGCGCGCCTTCTCGTCGAGAACGACCGCGAGGTCCTTGAGAGCCGCGTCGGAGTCGCGCTGCAGCTCCATGATGAGGAGCGCGCGCAGCGTGAGCGCGCCGGCGTGCGTCGGCGACGCAGCGAGCGTTGCGTCGACGGACTCCTTCGCCTTCTTGAGGGTCTTCGTCGCGTAGTAGGTCCGGGCCAGACCGAAGTGGGTCCGCGCGCTCGGCGCGATCTTCGCGGCGTCACCGAACGCGGAGAGCGCGCCGGCCGTATCGCGCTCGGCGAGCGCGATCTCTCCGCGCATGATCGCCATGTCGAGCTGGATCCCGTCCTTGGGCTCCTTCGCGGCGGCGGCGGCGAGGGCCCTCTTGGCGCCGGCGAGGTCGCCGGCGGAGGCGAGCTGTCCCGCGAGCGCCGCCTGCAGGTACGGCTCGTTGGTGTTCGGCGGAATGTCGGAGATGAACGTCTTCGCGCGGGCGCTGCGCGAGGCATCGCCCCCGAAGCGCACCTGGTTCTCGAACTCGACGAACGCGGCGTACGCGGCCAGCGGACGCGAGCGGGGCGACTTGCGCCGGAGATCGGCGAGCTCGTCGGCGCCGGCCTGCGACGACGCGTACGTGTCGGCCGCGAGCTTCACGCGCGCAGCGTCGGCGGCGCGGAGCGCCTCCTTGTTGTAGTCGCTCGAGTGGAGCTTGTCGGAGATGTAGATGTATCCGAACGCGCCGATCGGCGTGAACTGCAGCGCGGCGCCACCGACGACGAGGAGCGCGACCACCGCGGCGATGACCTTCGGCGCCTTCGACGGCGAACGATCGTTGGGGACGACGCGCGCACGCGTCCCGGTCGCGGGACCTTGCGGCGCGGCGCCGTCGAGCGATGCCTCCTGGAACATCGATCCGGCGCTGGTCGCGGGCGGAGGGCCCATGACCGGACCGCCGCTGCTGTCGCCGCCGAGGTCGACCTCACCGAAGCCCATGCCGCCAGGCGAGCCGCCGCTGGCGCCTCCACCGGAGCCGCTCAACGGCGCATGACCCATGGATGGATCGGCGGGAAGATCGAGCTCGCCGAAGCTTACCGCGTCGGGACCTCGGTTCTGGCCGGGCATGGACGGCGGGGATGCGCCGGAGCCGCCGACGAGCGGCAGATCGAGCTCGCCGAACGCGATCGGAGGAGGAGCGCCGCCAGCTCGATTGGGCAACAATCGATCGTCCGAAACGGGCATGGGCATGTGCGCCTGGTCGCCCATGTGCTGCGGCAGATCGTTCTGCGTGCTCGGCAGATCGATCTCGCCGAAGCCGCCGCCGCGCGCCATCGGGAGGTTGCCGCCCACCATCGGAAGGTTGCCGCCCACCATCGGAAGGTTGTTGTGACCACCGACCGTGGGCAGGTTGTTGTGACCACCGACCATGGGCAGGTTGTTGTGCCCGCCGACCATGGGGAGGTTGTTGCCGCCTCCGACCATCGGGAGGTTGTTGTGGCCGCCGACCACCGGAAGGTTGTTGTGGCCGCCGACCACCGGAAGATCGGCGTGCGAGACCATCGGCAGGTCGTTGAAGCCGCCGCCGCCCTTGTGCGTGGGCAGATCGACCGAGCCGAAGCCACCGCCGCCCTTCGCCGACGGGAGATCGGCGCCGCCGAGCTTCGGCGAAGGAAGGTCGCCGAAGCCGCCACCGCCCTTGTGCATGGGCAGATCGACCGAGCCGAAGCCGCCCGCGTCCATCGTATGCGGCGCGTTCGGGGCGTTCGGGGCGTTCGGGGCGTTCGGGGCGTGGGGAACGCCGACCGCCGGCAGATCGACTTCGAAGCTGAACGCGGGAGGCGGAGGCGGCGCTTGAGGCGCGGGCGCCGGCGCGGCCCTGGAGGGGCCGCCGTACTTCGGCGCCGCGGGACGATTCACCGCTGCAGGGAGGCCGACCTCACCCGCGAGCGCGGGCAGATCGAGGTCGTCGAGGCCGGGCAGCGACGACGGCGCCATCTGAGGAGGAGCCGGGGGAGGCGCAGGAGCCGCCGCGGGCGCTGCCCTCACGACCTTCGGCACCGAGGCCTTCACAGCCGGGAGCGCGAGCCCGTCGTCGAAGTCGAACGCAGGCGGGCCGGGTGCCGGCGCGGCGGGTCCCGGCGGCGGCGCCGCGGCGGGTCTCGCCGGCATCGGGGGCGCTTTTCCGGCGCCGAACGCGCCGACGCCGACCATCGTTTGCTTCATTTTCGGCCGGTCCGCTGGGGCCGCACCGGGAACTTGAGGCGGCGCCGGGGCCGCTCCTGCTCCCTTCGAAGGGTCCGTTACCAGAAACGTATGCCCGCACTTGGGGCAACGCATCTTGAGGCCGGTCGGCGGAACACGGCGCTCGTCGACCTGATACGGAGCCTTGCAGGACTCGCACTCGACCTTGAGCATGCTCCCGTGAAGCTATCACAGTGGAGAAGCACACCAAGAAAGCCTGATGATCTCTGAAACCCCGTCAAGCTCGTCATTCCCGCGGCTTGGCGGCGCGCCATGCGAGAGAGGCGCGCCCGGCGAGAGAGGCGCGCCCGGCGAGAGAGGTGCGCCCGGCGAAAGAGGCGAGCCCCGCGAGCCAGGGAGCGGCGGCGCTCGGGTGGATGGCGCTGGGCGGTGCTCCTAGCACTGATGAACCTCTTCGCGCGTATCGCGACCTCTTCGGCGTCGTGGATGACGGTAGGCGGTGTCGCGCGCTCATCGGCGCGCTCGTCGCGATCGGCATCGCGCGGCTGCGAGGGTCGTCGCTGGTGGCGAACGATCGGCAAGGCGGTGTTCTGGGGGAGTCTCTTCGGTACCGCCGCGATGGCTGCGACGTTCTACACGCTCTCCTCGCGCACGCTGCCGCTCGGCGACACCATCACGCTCCTCAACCTGACGCCGATCTTCCTCGCCGTGCTCGTGCCGATCTTCCTGCGCGAGCCCACGGGGCGGGCGGTGGCCTTCGCGCTGCTCCTTCGCGCTGCTCCTCGCGCTGGGCGGCGTGATGCTGATCCTCCACCCGAGCACGACGTGGCACCCCACGACCGCGACCGTGGGCCGAGCGCAGGCGCAACGGTGGCGTGCGCGGTGACAGCGGCGTTCTTCACGTCGATCGCGATGATGATGCTCCGGCGCGTGGGCCGCACCGAAAGCCCCGAGGTCATCGCCGTAGACTTCTCGATCTTCGCCGCCGTCGTGCTGTTGGCGCTCTCGGTCTTCGACCTCCGCATGCCGGCGGGGCGCGACGCGGGCCTCATCTTGGCGGCCGGCATCTGCGCGGGGTTCGCGCAGCTCGCCATGACGCGCGCGTACACGCTCGAGCGCGCAGCACGCGTGAGTGGCATCGGGTACCTCTCGGTGGTGGCCAGCGCGATCCTCGGCGTCGCGGTGCTCGGCGAGCGGCCCTCACTCGCAGCCCTCGCCGGCATGGCGCTCGTGGTCGCCAGAGGCCTCGTCGTCACCTTCGGTCGCGACGCGACGACGCCTCCGCGCGCGTCGAAGGAGGAGTAATCTCCTCGCCGTGATTGACACAAAGCTTGCGTACTCCGAGCAGCTTCGCCGCCGCGCCGATGCCATCGCGACCATCTGCGTTCACGGCGGCGAGCAACCCGATGTGGACGGCGCGCTCGACCCTCCGATCGTTCTCTCGAGCGCGTTCGCCTTCACGAGCGCAGAGCACGCGGCACGGGCGTTCCGCGGTGAAGAAGAGGCCTATATTTACGGGCGCTGGGGCAACCCCACGGTGGACGCGCTCGAGGCGAAGCTCGCCGCCGTCGAGGGCGCTGAAGCAGCGTGCGCGACCGCGAGCGGCATGGCGGCGATCGCCGGCGTGATCCTCGCGACGTGCGAGGCGGGCGATCACGTGATCGCGCCGCGCTCCATGTACGCGGAGAGCGCGAGGCTGCTGCGCGAGCGACTCCCCAAGCTCGGGATCACCACCACGTTCGTCGACGGCACCGTGGCCGCCTACGCGGAGGCAATGACCGCGCGAACACGCATCCTCTACGTCGAGACGCCGTCGAACCCGACGCTGGGCGTGGTCGACATCGCCGGCATCGTGGGCGTCGCGCGGACGTCTCCCCATCGGCCGCGCGTGATCGTCGACGGCACGTTCGCGACGCCGTTCGCGCAGTCGCCGCTCGCGCTCGGCGCCGACCTCGTCATGCATTCGATGACCAAGGGCATCGGCGGACACGGCGATGTGATCGGTGGCGCCGTGATGGGCGGTCGCGCGCTCGTCGACGGCGCGCGCGAGGTGATCGTGAAGGGCTTCGGCGGCGTGCTCTCTCCGATGTCGGCGTGGCTCGTCGCACGCGGGCTCCGCACCTTCGCGCTCCGCCAGGAGAGAGCGTGCGCCACGGCGGCGATCCTCGCCACGCATCTCGCGGCCCACCCGCGCGTGGCCGTCGTGCATCATCCGTCGCTGCCCTCCCACCCGGGTCATGCGCTCGCGAACGCGCAGATGCATGCCTACGGCGCGCTGCTTTCGTTCGAGCTCCGCGCCGACAGCGCGAGCGCGCATGGGAGCGACGCCGTCGACGCGGGACGTAAGGTCCTCGAAGCGCTCCGCGTCGCGACGCACGCGGTGAGCCTCGGCGACGTCCGCACCCTCGTCGTACATCCGGCGTCGACCACGCATTCCACGATGCCGCGCGAGACCCGGCTTCTCGCGGGCATCACGGATGGGCTTCTGCGCGTGAGCTGCGGGCTCGAGTCCGCAAGCGACCTGGTCGCCGATCTCGATGCTGCTCTCGTCGCCGGTCGGTGAAGACGCCCCCGCGGTTCTCCCTTACTTTGGCTTAATTCAGACGAGGCGTGCTTCGAATCGCCAGGCACGCGTGGTAACGGGTCAACGTCAATGGATCGCCTGGTCGTCGTCGGCGCCCGGCAGCACAACCTGCAGAACGTGAGCGTCTCGCTCCCGCGCGGGAAGCTGGTCGTGTTCACTGGACCGAGCGGTTCGGGCAAATCGTCGCTCGCGTTCGACACCATCTACGCCGAGGGCCAGCGCCGCTACGTCGAGTCGCTCAGCGCCTACGCGCGGCAGTTCCTCGAGCAGCTCGCAAAGCCTGACGTCGATCGCATCGACGGCCTCTCGCCCGCCATCGCCATCGAGCAGCGGCCGCTCTCGAAGTCGCCGCGCTCGACGGTCGGCACCGTCACGGAGATCGCCGACTACCTCCGGCTCCTCTTCGCGCGCGTCGGCATCCCGCATTGCCCGAACTGCGGCAAGCGCATCGAAGCGCAGACGGTGCAGCAGATCGTCGACCGCATCCTCGCGCTTCCCGAGGGCTCGCGCTTCAGCGTGCTCGCACCCATCGCCCGTGCGCGGAAGGGCGAGCTCAAGCTCGAGCTCGAGCGCCTTCGTCGCGACGGCTTCGTCCGCGCGCGCGTGGACGGCGCGGTCGTCGATCTCGGCGATCCCATCGAGCTCGATCGCGCCAAGGCCCACGATCTCGACGTCGTCGTCGACCGCATCGTCCTGAAGGAGGGCGTGAAGGGCCGCCTCACCGACAGCGTCGAGCTCGCGCTGAAGATCGGAGAGGGCCGTCTGCTCGTTGCGGTCGAGGGCGAGGAGCCGTTCTGGCTCTCCGAGCGCTTCGCATGCGTCGACTGCGGGATCTCGCTGCCGCCCATCGAGCCGCGCATGTTCTCGTTCAACGGTCCGCACGGCGCGTGTCCCGCATGCGACGGCCTGGGCTCGCGCACCGTCGTCGATCCCGAGCGCGTGGTCGGCGATCCCACGCGCTCCCTGCGCGAAGGCGTGCTGCTCGCGTGGGGCAGACGCGGGTCGGTCGCGCTCGCCACGGAGCTGAGCCGCGCCGTCCAGGCGCTTCGTGTCGATCCCGACACCACGTGGGCGAAGCTGCCGGAGCCCATGAAGACCGCGCTTCTCTTCGCAGGTGTGCGTGACGGCACCCGCGACGGCACGACCGCACCCAAGCCCACGGCCGACGACAAGCCCGCGAAGAAGAGCGCGCGCGGGAGCAAGAGCAAGAGCAAGAAGTACGTCGGCATCGTTCCGCGGCTCGAGGCGCGCCTCGAGGATCAGGACGGCGCCGCTGCGAGCCGCGCAGACGCCGACGATCCGGACGAGGACGAGGGCGCGATCGGCGACGACGAGCTCGGGCGCTTCCTCGTCACGCGCACGTGCTCGGCGTGCAAGGGACGCCGGCTCCGTCCCGAGGCGCTGGCGATCAAGCTCGGCGAGCGCGACATCGCCGAGCTCGGCCGCATGCCGCTCGAGAAGCTGCGTGTCTTCCTCGGCCTGCTCGGCGGCGCGGCGGTGGTCGCCGAAGCGCCGCTCCCCGAGCACGCCAAGGACACGGAACACTCGCATTTCACGGCTCGCGAGCGCGCCGTCGCCGAGCCGCTCCTCCGCGCCGTCACGGCGCGCCTCGGCTTCCTCATCGACGTCGGCCTCGATTATCTCTCGCTCGATCGCAGCGCGCAGACCCTCTCGAGCGGCGAGGGCCAGCGCATTCGCCTCGCCACGCAGATCGGCGCGGCGCTCGTGGGCGTTCTCTACGTCCTCGACGAGCCGTCGGTCGGCCTCCACGCGCGAGACAACGCGCGGCTCATCGACGCGCAGGCGCGCCTTCGCGATCTCGGCAACACCGTCTTCGTTGTGGAGCACGATCGCGAGGCCATCCTCGCCGCGGATCACGTCGTCGACATGGGCCCCGGTGCCGGCGTGCACGGCGGCCGGATCGTGGCCGAGGGGACCCCCGCCGAGCTGATGGCGAACCCCGCATCGATCACCGGCCCCTGGCTCGCCGGCACGAAGCAGCTCCCGGTCCCGAAGACCCGCAAGGCGAAGGGCAAGGGCGCGGTCCGCGTCCTCGGCGCGCGCGCGCACAACCTGAAGAACGTCACGGTGGCTGTCCCGACGGGCCTCTTCACGTGCTTCACCGGCGTCTCCGGCAGCGGCAAGTCGAGCCTCGTCGTCGACACGCTGCTACCGGCGGCGCGCGCGAAGCTCTACTCGGCGACGGCGCCCATCGGAGAGTGCGATGCCGTCGAGGGCCTCGACAACATCGACAAGGTGATCTCGATCGATCAGGCGCCCATCGGCCGTACGCCACGCTCCAACCCCGCGACGTACACGGGGGTGTTCGCGCTGCTGCGCGAGCTCTACGCGGGTCTGCCCGAGGCACGCGCGCGAGGCTACAAAGCCGGGCGATTTTCGTTCAACGTGAAGGGCGGTCGCTGCGAGGCCTGCCAGGGCGACGGCGTCCTCCGCGTCGAGATGCACTTTCTCCCCGACATCTTCGTCACCTGCGAGACGTGCAACGGCAAGCGCTACAACCGCGAGACCCTCGAGGTGAAGTACCGCGGCATGTCGGTGGCAGACGCCCTCGGCATCACCGTCGTGCAGGCGCTCGATCTCTTCGAGACCATCCCGCGCGTCCGCGATCGGCTTGACGCGCTCCGCCGGGTCGGCCTCGGCTACCTCACGCTCGGTCAGCCGGCGACCACGCTGTCGGGCGGCGAAGCGCAGCGCGTGAAGCTCGCCCGCGAGCTGGCGCGAAAGGCGACGGGCCGCACCCTCTACGTCCTCGACGAGCCCACCACCGGCCTCCACTTCACGGACATCGAGGTCCTGCTGGGCGCAATCCTCGAGCTCCGCGATCAGGGCAACACGGTGGTGGTGATCGAGCACAACCTCGACGTCGTAGCGTGCGCCGACTGGGTGATCGACCTCGGCCCCGAAGGCGGTGACAAGGGCGGCGAGATCGTCACCGAGGGCACGCCGGAGATGATCGCGAAGGCCGCAGGCTCGTACACGGGCCACTACCTGAAGGACGTCCTCGGCCGCGCCACCGACAACGCCGCAAAGACAAAAAAGAAGAACGCCCCCGAGACCGTCGTCTCGTAGGGCGCTCCGCTGTCGATTTTACGGCCGCATCGCTCGCGCGGTCATCGCTCGCGCGGTCATCGCTCGCGCGGTCACAGAGCGAGCGAGATCGTCACGTATAATCTTTTTCCATGCGCTCCTGATCCTCTTTGCAGCGGATGCAGAGCGTGGTCTCCGGGCGTGCTTCGAGGCGCTTGACCGAGATTTCCTCGCTGCACTCCTCACACGTGCCGAAGCTTCCGTCTTCGATCTTGTGGAGGGCCTTCTCGATCTTGTCGAGGAAGACCTTCTCGCGACCACGAAGCCGGAATGTGAACGACTGGAGGTACTCGCTCGAGGCGAGGTCCATCTCGTCCGGAAGGTCATTGGCGTCGAGCGCCATGTCCTCCTCGAGCGTTTGCTTCGCCTTCTTGACGATCTCATCGCGCTTCTCGGTGAGCAGCGTCTTGAACTTCTTGAGCTGAACCTTGTTCATCCGACTGCCTCGTCCGCTTTTCTCGTTACGCCTGGGACCACGTGAGTCTGCGAAGCCCGTGAGCGTAACTGCACTTCGTAAGGGCCGAGCACCTTAAACACCGCGCTCCCCCAGGTCAACGACGGAAGGTGCGATACGTGCCTCAGGACACAGCTTTCCCACAGCTTTCCGCGGCGGCACCCTGAAATTCGAGCTTTTCCGCGTTGTCACCGCCCCTTGTCGCAGTTACCGAGGGGAGTGCCGCGCACGATCACGCCCGTTCTACCGCCCTGGACGCGCGCTCATTACGTGGGCATCGACGAGAACGGCATGGGGCCGCGGCTCGGCCCGTTGATCGTGACGAGCGTGCTCGCCACCGTCGACGCCGCCGGCGCGAAGCTCGTGAGCTCACGACCTCGTGGTGCCGTCGCGAAGCGCATCGGCGACTCGAAGAAGCTGGTCACCTTCGACGACAGCGCGCTCGGTGAAGCGTGGGCGAGGGCCATCGCGGTGCGCTCCGGGATCCACGCGCGCACGCCGGGCGAGCTCCTCGGCGCGATCGGGCTCGACGGCGAGACGACGCTCCAGGCGCCCTGCCCTTCGCATCACGTCGATCTCTGCTGGAGCACCGAGGGCGAGTCGTTCGCCGCCACCGACGCGATGGTCGCCGCATGCGCAAAGGATCTCGATCGCCTCGCGGCGAAGGGCGTCGAGATCCGACGCGCGCGCGTCGCGGTCGTCTGCACGAAGCGTCTCAACGACGCCGTCGATCGCGGACTCTCGCGCTTTGACGTCGATCTCCACACGATGGAGCGCCTCACGCTCGATGCCCGCGACGAGGCGCGCGACGAGGTCTACGCGCTCTGCGGCAAGGTCGGAGGCTTCGGCTTCTACGGCCCGCGCTTCGGCCCGCTCGCCGGCTATCTCCACTCGGTGCTCCTCGAAAGCCGCGCGCGCAGCGAGTACCAGGTGCCCGGCGTCGGTCGTCTCGCGTTCGTGCGCAACGGCGACGACACGCACCTCATCATCGGCCTCGCTTCGCTCGTGGGGAAGTGGGCGCGCGATCACCTCATGCGGCGTGTCGTTCGCTACCACCGCACGCACGGTGCCGTGCATGGCGGAGCCGACCTCGCCGAGGCGAGCGGCTATCACGATCCTGTGACGACGCAGTTCATCAACGCGAGCGCGCTGACCCGCAAGGAGCGGCGCATCGCGCCCACGTGCTTCGAGCGCGCCGCGCTCTACCCTACTTCTTCGACGCCGAAGAGGCCGCCGAAGGCGGCGAAGGTGAAGGGGCGGCCGAAGCCGACCCTGAAGCCGACCCCGCGTCTCCGCCAGCAGGCGCGGCTCCCGGCGCGAGCAGAAGAGGCCTGAGCTTCGAGGTCGCCTCGTCCTTCGTGAGGCGCGCCTTCTGTTCCTTCTCAGCCGCGCCGGGGCCGCCGCCACGAAGCGCGTACTCCTCGTCGGAGATCCCCCAGATGGCGTTGCCCTTCCGCGCGACGAGCAGCTCCACCTTGGGGCCGCCCTCCTTGCCGGAGACGACGACGTGCGCCGCCTCGTCGCCGAGCCCCGCGACGGGCAGCGTGCCGGGCTTCGACTTGATGGTCTTGAACGCGTCCTTCGCCTGATCGGCGTCGTCCTTGAAGATCACGAGCGTCCGCCAGCGCCGATCGCCGTCCTTGTAGAAGCCGAGCGCGCCCGGCCCCACGCCGTTCCAGGAGAGGATGTCCTTCGGCTGGAACATGATGCCGTTCGCGATCCGGTTCGCCTCGGGCAGCGCCGCGGCGCTCGGCGGAAGCGTCGTCGCGCCGGGGAGTTTGCCGCCGATTTCCTTGCCGACCGCGCGGAGGATCGTGTCGCTCGACTTCGCGAGGTCGGCAGGCGACTCCTGCTCGTTCACGTATTGAAGCTCCACGAGGTGCACGCCGCGCCATACATAAGCGCGGCCCGTGCCGATCGCGCCGGCGCCGCCTGCGGCGAAAGGCTTCGGCGTCGATGGCTCCGCGGGGTCACCGGCGACCACGCGCATCGTGTACATGCCGTACGCGCCCGCGACGTCGGAGAACTGCGAGAGGTTCACCTCGACAGAGCCGCCCTTGCCGCTGCCATCCACATAGTGAAGTGACACGACGCGCTTCAGACCGAAGCGCTTGTAGACCTCGCACTCGCCGTCGAACGCGGTCGTGCAGACCTCGGCCATCGAGAGCTTGCCCTTCTCGCCGTAGGTCTTCACCTCGCCCTGCGGATCGACGCAGTAACCGCCCGTGCTCTTCGGTAAGTAGGCGGCCGAGACGGGATCGGTCAGCTCGCCGCCACCCGTGGCGCACGCGCCGGCCTTCGCGTTCGACGCACTAGGAGGAGGAGGCGGCGGAACGTCGCCGCCCCCGCCGCGCTTCTCGTCCTTGCTGCAACCGGAGCAAGCGCTCACGCTCAGGATGGACAGGAAGAGGAGGCAAACGGTCGGGACCCGAAGGCGCGCGAGCTTCCACATGGCGAAGCTCATACCTCGGCAGCTGACAGGGGTGAACTACCTAGGATCGCGGCAGAATGGGCCCGGTCACTACACCCACCGCATCGCACCTTTTTTCGTAGCCTCGCAAATGGTTCCACCCCGGCGCAACGCATTGCGTGGGAAATGCCGGCATCGGCGGCCGTTGGGGTCGCTCGCGAGGGGGCACGCCCCTTGCTCGGAGGGTCGCGGTGGAAACTCCGAGGATCCGCACCCCTGCCTCGTCACGTGCCTCGTCACGTGCCTCGTCGCCTGCCTCGTCGCGTGCGCTGGACGCCAGCCGCTCCCGAGCGGCGCGTGCGGCAAGCGCCGGTTTCACGCTCATCGAGCTGATGGTCGTCGTCGTGCTCATCTCGATCCTCGCCGTCATCGCCGCCCCGGCGTTGCGCGTCGCACGCGATGACCGCATGGCGTTCGACTACGCCCGCCAGATCCAGCAGATCGCCCAGCGCGCACGCGTTCGCGCTGGCGCGCGCGGCGCGGCTCATCTCGTCACCGCCGGGCCCAGCGGGACGCGCGGCCGCGTGCTGATGTGGGAAGCGCTCGACAACACGACGGCCGCGAGCGGCGGCCCCAATCCCGTCAGCAGCTGCAAGGGCGTCGGGCAGTGGGTTCCCGCGGCGACCTACGCGGGCGGCGCGATCGCCGCCAGCAACGTCGCGCACTACGTCGCCGGCCTCGATCTCGACAGCACCGGCGTGAACGTGGACGCCGACATCACGGCCACCTATTACATTGCGCCCGATCCGAGCTTCGCGGTCCCGGTCGTGCCGGTTGCTGCGCTCGCCATCTGCTACACGCCGGGCGGCACGGCGTTCGTCGCCAGCGGGCCCGACGTCACGACGGCGATCACCAACATGCAGACGCTGCCGGCATTCACCGGCGTCGCGGACATCCAGGTCAACCGACACACGGGCGGCACCGTCGTCGGTCTCACGCGGCACATCCTCGTTCCCGGCGCCGGCGTCGCGCGGATCCTGTCCAAATGAGCACGAGCCTCCGATCGTCACGAGTGCGCCGCGCGAAGGCCGGCGGCTACACGTCCGTCGAGGTCCTGATCGCGATGACGCTTCTCGCCATCGGCGCAGCGGGCGTCATCGGCATGCAGCGCGTCACCATCCAGGGCGGCGAGGACGCGCGGCGCTTCGATATGGCGACCAACATCGCGAACGAGTGGGTCTCTCGCCTGCAGAAGGACGCGGCGTTTTGGAGGACCCAGCCCGACCCCTTGCAGGTCGACACGATGGGCTTCGGTGCGACGACGTGGCTGAAGAACGTCGACTCCTGCGCCAACAAGTTCTGCACGCCGCCGATGCCGTCGGGCGCTCCGGAAGGCCTCAGCCCCGCGTTCGACGTCTTCGGTCGCGATCTCCCGGGCGCCACCAAAGATGCGTACTTCTGCGTGCAGTACCGGCTCGTCTGGATCGCCGCGCCCGGCGTATCGCCGTACATCCGGCCGCTCAAGCCGAGCGCGCTCATGCGCGCCGAGGTCCGGGTCTACTGGCACACCCTCGAGAAGGACCCGATCGGCAACTGCGCGGCGCCTCCTCCCGAGACGATCCCTCTGACTCCGCCTTTCCCCCCGTTCCACTACGTGTACGCGGCGACATCCCTCCGCGAGGGAGCTCCTCGATGACGTCCTGGACACGCACACGCACGCGCACGCGCACGAGCCGCCGCATCGCCCGCGCTCGCGGCTTCACGCTCGTCGAGCTCATGGTCTCGCTGGTCGCGGGGCTCATCGTCACGATCGCCGTGGTCGGCCTCGCGCGGACCGCGACTACCACGTTCTACGAGGAGGCGCGCCTCTCGGCCGTCGAAGGGAGCGTGCGTTCGGCCTCGGAGCGCTTGCGCCAGGACCTCGCGCGCGTCTCGTACATGTCGACCGGCAATCTCCATCTCGCGGGCAGCGACGCGACGCCGCCGCCGGGCCTCGCCGTTCCGTACGGACAGCGCATCGCGCACGTCAGCGGCGGCAACCCGTCGCGCTACGGCGCGATCACCGACAGCCTCCAGGGCATAAAGATCCTCCCCGGCGGCTCGAAGACCGCGACCAACACCCCTAACGCGCTCGCTACCCTCAACGTCCTGAACCCCGACGAGATCGTCCTGACGGGCAACTTCACCACCGACGACGCGTATCGCGGCAAGATGGTGGGCAACACCATCGAGGTGAGAGTCGTCGACAAGGACCTCGTGACTCCGAGCGATCCCGCGGTCGCACGTCTGATCGCCGGTCCCGATGCCGACAAGGCCGTGCGTAATGCCTTCGCGCCCGGCGCGCCTCCCACCGGAGCGATCTATCCAGCGCTCGCGCGCGTCGTCGACATCCGCGGGTGCTCCCACTTCGTAGTGCTCTCGGCCGTGACGGGCACAGCAGTCGGCGCGATTTTCACCTTTGCGCCCGTGACCGCGACCGACGGCTTTCCCCCGATCCTCACGCCGGGCCAGGACGGTGGCGGCTGCGGCGCCAACCCCGACGAGGAAGTGATGATCAATCCCGTGCAGATCGTGCACTGGTACATCGGCCCGACGTCGGTCGCCTTGCGGCCCGATCCCCTCGTCGACGACTACCTCAACAAGTTCGATCTCTATCGCGAGTTCCGCGATGCCAACGACGCCGTCATCCCTTCTCCAGGCGGCCCGCAGGTCGTTGCCGAGTACGCCGTCGACCTCAAGTTCGGGATCACCGTCGACGACGGGGACACCACGCTCACGCCGCCCGCCAACCGTCGGATCTTCGACATGGACGTCGCCACCGACGTCGCGAACATCACCGCCTGGACGAAGCCGTCGTCCCTCTCGACCGCGGCTCAGCCGGGCCCGCAGCGTGTCCGCTCTGTCCGCTATCGGCTCGCGACGCGAGCACCCCTCGCTGATCGCGACGCGCCTCTTCCGTCGGCGGTCGGAGCGCCGTATCTCGTGCGCTACTGCACCGAGGCGACGTGCAAGCACCTCGCGCGCGTCCGCACGATCATGTCGGAGGTCGCACTGACCAACCAGGCGAGGATGACGTACTGATGCAGCGCGCTACCCTGTCTCGCCTCGCGATGCGGCGCGCACGAGCGCGCCAGCGCAATGCCGGCGCCGTCATGTTCATCGTCGTCGTCACGCTGGGGCTGCTCGCCGCCATGGGCGTCTATGGCCTGAGCGCGACCTCGGCCGACGTGAGGGCGTCGGGGCACCTTCGCGAGGCGCTGCAAGCGCAGAGAGCCGGCGAGCACGCCCTGACGATGGCCGCCGAGACCCTGAATCCGCGCAGCGTTGGGCCGCTCATCAGCCAGATGTCGGCGGCCAATCGGACCACCAACTGCAAGACGGCCTCCGCTTATGCGGGAACGATCGTTCCTGTCCCGCCCGCGGCGGCATGCTTGCGGCTGACCGAGGCCGGTATGCGGGTCGCGTCGAAGGACGTGAATCTTTGGGACGTCTCCGTGCCCGCCTTCGCCAGCGATAGCTTCGGCAACGTCGCGTCGGTGCCGAACGTCCAGATCGAGCTCTCGGATCCCTTCGATGTCCAGCGACCTGGCTTCGATGCCACGAGCCGCTTCACCCAAGTCACGGCGACAGTGTTCGTCGACGTGCGTTCGACGGTCGACACGTCTGCGCCAGCCCAAGCCATCGTGTCGGGTCGTGGCCGGCTCACTGTCGGACCGATCTCGCCGCCGCCCGCGACGTACCCCTGAGGAGAATCATGCCGACGACCAGAAGCTCAATCGGTGTGTCTCGTTTCCTTCGCCCGCAGCGCGTCGTGGCGCTCGGCGCGATCGCGGTCGGCGCGCTCGGCGTCCTCTCCGTCTCGAGCGATGCGAACGCGCAGGTCGCGGGTACGAACGCCAAGCCGTTGCCGAACGTCCTCCTCCTCGTCGACAGCTCCGGCTCGATGGAGCGGATGCCCGACAACTCGCTGCCGTCCGCCAACCGCAGTCCGTCGCCCCAGCCGTTCAACGCGTGCGCGCCGGGCTCGGCGACGAACCCCAATCGCTGGGGCATGCTCCTCCAGGCGCTGACGGGCAACATGCAGCCGTACTACAGCTGCGACGCCGTCGATCGCTCGTCGGCCGCGTTCAAGAACGAGTTCAAGATCGCCGGCAAGACCGTCTATGACGCCGACTACTTCCTGCCGTATCACCGTCCGCTGACCGGCACGGCGCTGCCCTCCGACACCTCGTGCACCTTCGCCGCGTACAAGCTTCCCGGCGTGGCGACAGGAAGTGGCGTCGGTCCCGGCAACCTCGGCGCCGGCGGCGACGCATCGGACTTCCCGCCGTCCGCGTTCACGTCGGTCTACAACAAGGACCTCAAGCTGGCGTACGGCGCCGGCTCGCCGCTGGCCTCGACCGACACATGCACGTTCGAGCAGGCCGTCGACGGCCAGCTCGACGCGGCGAGGGACTACGTCCGCTTCGGCCTCATGACGTTCGACAACGACACCAACCCGGGGATCGGCGTCTCCATCGCGACGCCGCCGAGCGGCAACGTCGACACGACGAATCCGTTCCTCGGCCAGTGGTCGTACATCAAGAGCCCGGCGAACCCGAAGATGGTCAGCGCGTCGGCGTCGACGCTCGGCTTCGGCCTGCCGGCGTCCTGCGGGACGACGCCGGTGCCCGCCTTCGAGGTCGGCGCACGTCACGCCGCGGCGCCGCCGTGGGAAGGTCGAATGGTCGGTTTCCCGCCGTCGGGCGGAAACCTGTTCGACATGGAGTCGACGAACGACCAGATCCAGAAGGTGCTCCTCGGAACGCGTCCGTACGGCGCGACGCCCATCGAGGGCATGCTCGAGGATGCGCGCGACTATCTCCTCTTCAACCTGCTCGGCCCCACCAAGTCCGACCCGTACGTCGCGTCGGGCTGCCGCGAGCAGTTCATCATCCTGCTCACCGACGGCGCGCCCAACCTCGATCTCCGTCCCTCGTGCGCGAGCGCCGGAACGCCCAACGGCCAGTGCCCGTACAACCCGTCGTCGCAGGTCGTCGACCAGCTCCGGCAAGGCACTGACGGCAAGGAGATCAAGACGTACGTGATCGGCTTCTCGGTCAACGGCGCCGGTGACTTGAGCATCCCGTTCGACGGCTTCCCCGCCCCCGGTGTCATCAACAACTGCAAGTCCTGGTACGCGAGCTTCCCCAGCCCGAAGGTCCAGTCGATGCAGACCGCATGCTCCACGGCGGCGACGAAGCCGCCGGTCGGCTCGACGGCAGAAGCGTGCTGCAAGCTCAACGAGATCGCGTACTGGGGCTCCGGCTCGGCGATCGGCGTGCACGACACCGGCCCGTTCTTCGCGGAGACGCAGGCTGACCTCGTTCTCTCCTTCGGCCGCATCCTCGGCGGCGTCTCCAAGACGGCGAGCACGCGGACGCTTCCCGGCTACTCGCCTGCGGTGAGCATCGGCGGGGTGAACACGACCGGCACCTTCATCGCCTCGTTCATCCCGAACGCGCAGAAGGTCTGGTCGGGCGAGATCGATCGCGCGCGCTCGGTCTGCGGCGGTGTCGGCGGCATCGTCCCGACCCTGCAGACCCCGGACTTCAACCAGGGCGACTCGTTCGCCGACAACCTCTCCGCGCAAGCGATCACCGGCAAGCGCCTCTTCATCTCCGTGGTCGCCCAGCAAACGGGCGGCGCCACGCCCGTCGTCGACTCCGCGCGCACGATTCGTCCGTACGCCTCCGGCACGCCGACGGACGGCCTCAACAGCTTCGTCGGGACCGAGGTCTTCGGCGCCGACGATGCGCTGAAGACCTCGACGAACTGGGCGGCTGCTCTCGACATCGCGGCCAACGTCAACGGCCTCTCGCCTTCTTGCAAGCGTTCGAAGGGCGTGACCCCGGTGACCCAGGCCACGGTCGACATCCCGGCGCTCTCGCAGGCCGAATGCAAGGACGTCATCTGGGACTTCGCGGTCGCCCACGCAGGCACCATCAGTGCCGGTAACCCGGCGTACTCCGGCTTCAACGTTCGCTGCGGCGCTGGCGCCGGCAACCTGTCTATGGGCTCCTGCTCGATCAGCGGAGCCCCGTGCAGCCTGAGCGATCCTACTGCTTGTACGACCGGCCCCGCTGTCCTCGGCGAGGTCTGCGTTCCGGCGTGCTCCGCGCTCGGCGGCATCTACCGCTCCTCGCCCACGCTCGTCGGCATCCCCAACCAGTTCCTTCGCGACGACTCGTATCAGCTCTTCGCGCAGGCTCACGCGACGCGACGCCAGGTGATGTACGTCGCGAGCATGGACGGCGTGCTCCACGCGTTCAAGGCGCTCGCCACCAACACGTTCGACCCGGGCAACTTCGAGCTGTGGGCGTTCGTGCCGCCGGCGGTGCTGCCGAAGATCGCCTCGAACTACCCGAGCGGGCAGCAGATCCTCCTCGATGGCACTCCGGTCGTCAAAGACACGGTCTGGGATCGTCCGAACAACCCCGGCACGCCCAAGGCCGATGACTTCCACACGACGCTCGTCGCAGGCATGGGCGCAGGCGGCGCCGGTTACTACGCGCTGAACGTGACCGACACGGACTGCGATAACCAGAACCCCAGTGGCTTCAGCGGCAACCCGAACGGCTGCCA
Source organism: Polyangiaceae bacterium (assembly GCA_043747665.1). GTDB lineage: Bacteria > Myxococcota_A > Polyangia > Polyangiales > Polyangiaceae > Labilithrix. The sequence continues at coordinate 18,735 of JAYTOQ010000105.1, forward strand.
GGGCCGCTTCGCGCCCGCGAGCAGCGCCGCCACCGCGTGGGACTCGAAGGGTCCGCACTTCCTCTGGCAGCTCACCGACTTCGAGCAGGCCGCCGCCGGTGACCCCGCGAAAAAGTCGCGCGTCGCGCGCGACAAGACGCAGCTCGTCTCGCTCTTCGGCAAGGAGAGCGGCACCCCGGTCATCGCGACGCTTCAGGTCGATCCGGGTACCGGCGGTGCGCGCCAGATCGGCGTCGCCATTCTTCCTGGTGGCATCGACGGTCCCCCGGTCAAGGGCGGCTCCTGCCCGCGCGCCGTCGGCACGACCTTCCCGGTTTCCACGACCGACTCCAGCGCGACGGGCTTTGGCGCGCGAACGGCAGTCCGCCAGTGGGCGACGACCTGCGCCGATCCCGTTCCCGGGCGCGGCGTGACCATCGTTCGGCTCGATACCGGCGAGATCATCCGCCACTTCGGGCGCGCGACCCAGGACGTCCCGAAGAAGATCCTCGCCAGGACCGTCGACTCGCCGTTCGACTCGCCGATCATCGGGACGCCGGTCATCTATCCGAACACCGTAGGCACGACGACGCAGAAGATCTTCGTCGGCGATGCCGACGGCACCGTCTGGCGGATCGACGTCAGCTCGCCGGACCCCACGAAGTGGTCGGTCTCCCTCTTCCAGGATCTCGTGAACGCCGGGCTCCCCGCGCCGACGCCCACGTTCGCGCAGAGCCAGCCCATCGCGCTCCCGATGCTCCTCTCGCAGGATCCTTCGGGGAGCCTCGTCCTCAACGTGGCGACGGGCGACCAGGAGAACCTGTCGGTCTCGACCGAGAACAACTACGTCTACTCGCTCCTCGAGCAGCGGCCTGCGTCGCCGGGCGGCGCGGGTCAGGCAAAGGTGAACTGGTACACGGCGCTTCCCAACGCCGAGCGAGTCACCGGCCCGATGACGGTGTTCGACCGCACGCTCTACTTCGCGAGCTACAAACCCGCCTATCCCGCGTCAAGCACCTGCGATCAAGGCGGCGTCGCCAGGCTCTGGGGCGTCGACTACGTGACCGCTGAAGGCGGCGTCGTCTCTGGCGGCGGCGCCAAGCGCTGGTGTCCGGTTGCTACCGGTGTCGATGTCGTGACGCAGGCGTGCGCCGGTTCATTCTTGCAGAGCGAGCCCGTCGCCGATCCCTTGCTGCAAGGCGCCATCATCCCGGGCGTCACGGTGCAGGCAGTTCAGTCATGTGCGTCGTTCGGCGGGAGCCCCGGCGACCCAGTCGTCAGCGGCTTGACCGCGACGAACTACCAGATCTCCTTCGGCGCCACGACGTCGAGCACCAGCGGGAAGACCGGCACTCCGCAGGCCGGACGCGGTATCATCAAGCGTCCACTTCCGAAGACCACCGCCTCGATCGACGCATGGGCACTCGTAGTCGACTGAGTGCGTTGCGGCCGCGCGTGCGCGTCGGCATCGCGATGCTCGCGGTGAGCGGCGTCCTGGCTTGCAGCTCGTGCAAGCCCCAGGACAAGCCGCCGCCCGAGCAGACGAAGCCACCGGACCATCTCGTCACCGGCGAGGCGGTCGAGGGTAAGGACCGTGCGTTCGGCTTGCCCCTGCCCCGCCTCGCGCGCGTCGAAGCGCGATTCGAGAGGACCATCGACGTCTACAGCGCGCTCTCGCCGGAGGATCTCGTCAACTTCGTGCGCGCGCGCGTGAAGGACGGGAAAGTCACTCCCGGCTCGAGCTCGACGCTCCTCGTCGAGGTGGTTCCGCTCGGCGATCCGCAGAAGCGCCTCACCATCGACGTGCGTCCCTTTCACGGTGGCGACGGCTCGATGCGCAGCGAGATGGTGGTTCACGACACGACACCAATTCCGGCCGAGCCGGGGCTCACCGACGAGCAGCGCTGGCAGAAGGCCGGGCTCACGCCAAGCGGCCAGATCGCCGACCCGCGGAACCTCAAGTAGGCCGAAGCCTCGTTTCGGTTGACGGCGCCCCGCAGGGAGGGTTCACCTCGCTGTCGTGATCCTGTTCTCGCGCCGTTTGCTCGTGTCCGTTGCCCTTCCTATCGTCGGCGGTGCGATGTGGGCGTGTGGTTCGAGCGCGACGGCGCCGGCCGCACCGACGTCGTGCGACGACGTGGAGGTGCTCGTGGCGGCGAGCGACCACACGTCGAGCGTCGTGTGCGGCGCGCCGAACCACTGCGAGCTCCGGCCAGGCATCACGACCGGGCTGAACCTCGGCAAGGATCCGCAGCTCGCGATGTCGAAGGACCGAACCTTCTTCATCAATCGGCTTGGACCTCCCGACGACCTCATCTTCGAGCTCGACCCGAAGTGCGGGACGCCCATCTCGCAGTTGAATGTGCACGACGAAGGACGCCGCGCCGCCGTCAATCCCCACGACCTCGCGGTCGCCCCCGACGGATCGCTCTTCGTAGCGCTGTATGACGTCGCGCGCATCGCGATCATGAAAGATGGGAAGCTCGACGGCACGATCGACCTCTCCCGCTTCGACGGCGATGGGAATCCACAGGCAGAGTCCATCCGGATCGTGCCCGTCGACGGCGTCGCCAAGGCCTTCGTGACGCTCGAGCGCCTCGACGACGCGGATCGCCTGCTCTCGAAGCAGGACTCGTGGATGCTTCGCATCGACGTCGCCACGCGCCAGGTCGAGGACAAGATCGTGCTGGTGGGGCGCAATCCGTTCAACTCGATGGTGGAGCACGCGGGCGGGCTCTTCCTCGCGGTTCCCGGAAACTTCGATGTTGCCGACGAGCAGGCTGCCGGCATCGAGCGTTTCGACACGGCGACGTCGACGACGCGACTCCTCGTGAGGGAGCACGACCTCGGCGGAAGTGTCGCAGAGATCGCGGTGACCGACGGATGCGGCGCGGCCATCGTGGCCGGGCCGCAGCCGACCGTGAACCCCACTTCGCTCGTCACGTTCGACCCGGTCACCGGGAAGGTGCTGAGCGGCCCGACGTCACCGGTGCTCGGGCCCACGCCCGGCTACGACCTCCAGGCGCTCGCGTGGCGTGGCGACACCCTCTACGTCGGCGACGGTCGCCGCGGCTCCGGCGGCTTTCCGGTTCACGTCTTCGAGCGTGAGCCGGGTACGTGCAATCTGCATGAGATGACGAGCCGCTTGATCGAGCTGCCCCAGCGTCCCGTCGCCCTCCGACCGACGCGCTGAAGACGGACATGACAGAACCGCAAAAGCAGGTCGAAGGCGCCCCCGATCAGGCACGCACCGCCGGGCGCGGCGGCCTGGCCGTGCTCGGCGCGAAGGTCTTCTTCATCGCGACCGGGCTCCTCCAGCAAGCGCTGCTCCCGGTGGCAATCGGCCAGGCCGACTACGGCGCGCTCGCCCTCGTGCTCGCGCCCACCAACGTCCTCAACAACGTGATCGTCGCGAGCTCCACTCAGGGCGTGAGCCGGACCGTAGCCGGCGCCGGCACGTCGGAGCGCGAAGCTCTGCGCGCGACGCTGCGCGTCCACATCGTCGTCGCGGTGCTCGCCGCGATCGTCCTCGCCATCGGCGCGCCGATCTACGCCTGGTATCAGCACCGCCCGGCCGTGCTGGCGCCATTGCTCGCGATGACTGGCGTGCTCTTCATCTACGGCGTCTACGCGCCGCTCGTCGGTTACCTCAACGGACGAGGCCAGTTCACGCGGCAAGCGTCGCTCGATGTCCTCGCGGCGACGCTGCGGACGATCGCCTTTCTCGGCATCGGTTACCTGTTCGCGACGCGCGGCGGGGCGATCGCCGTGGCGCTCGGGACGTCGGGCGGGCTCCTCGGCGCCACCATCGGCGCCGTCCTCGCCGCGATCGGCGTGATTACCGTCGCTCTGCGCTGGACGGGCACGGGACGGTCCTTTTCGGGCACGCAGCCGACCGGTGTTCCGACCGTACGTGTCTACCTCGCGCTGATCGTCCCGATCATGATTGCGCAGCTGTTCGCAAACGGCCTCATGCAGGCCGACATCATGCTGCTCGGTCACTACGTCGCCGCTCCCGCGGCCGTCGCTGCCGAAGCCGCGCGCACCGCCCTGGAAGGCGCGCCCGCCGACGCGACGGCGCGCTCGGCGGACAAGTGGGTAGCCGTGTACCGCGCGTGTCAGCTGTTCGCCTTTCTCCCCTACCAGATGCTCTTCAGCGTCACGCAGGTCCTCTTCCCGATGGTGGCGCGCGCGAAGGCCGAGGAGGGGATCGGCGAGCGCGTGGCGGCGCTGGTTCGCCGAGGCTGCCGGATCGGCGCCATCGTCGGAGGTCTGCTCGTGGTGGTCGTACTCGCCATGCCCGCTTCGCTGCTGAACCTCGCCTACGGGCCGCTCTTCGCGGCGCGCGGCGCCAGCACGTTGAGCCTGCTCGCGCTCGGTCAGGCGGCGTTCGCGATCCTCGGCCTGTCGACGACCGTGCTCGTGAGCCTCGGACGCGAGCGCGCAGCGATGGCCGTCACCGCGGTGGCGCTGGCGTTGCTCGTGGGCACGTGCTCGATCGTGATTCCGCTCGCTCCGTTCGGGGAGAAGCAGCTCCTCGCGACCGCCGGGGCGACCACGATGGCGCTCGTATGTGCGCTCGTGGCGGGCGTCGTGACGGTGCGCAAGATCGCCGGCGCGTTCGTTCCGCTCAAGACCGCGCTCCGCGTCGGGCTGTGCGTTGGCGGCGCGTTCGCGCTCGGTGGCGTGATGCCGATGTTCTCGAAGCTGCTGACTCCCGTCGTCGCGGCGGGCGTCGTCATCGCTTATCTCGTCGCGCTCGTCGTGACCGGCGAGATCGGCAAGGACGACGTCGCGCTAGTCGTTTCGATTGCCGCCCGCCGCGGAGCCAAACGGTGACGGCTTGATCGAGTCACCCTTCCCGCCGCGGAGGCCGTGCTTTTGCACGAGGCGGTGGAGGTACATGCGGTCCATGCCGGCCATGCGAGCCGCCTTGCTCATGTTGCCGCCCGCCGCCTCGAGGAGCTGCGAGAGGTAGGAGCGCTCGAAGGAGTCGATGACGGCGTCCTTCGCGAGGCGGAACGGCACCGAGAGATCGATCCCGTTGGGAGGTCCTTGCGTGGACGTGACGCCACCGGCGCCGCGGCGAAGTGTGAGGTTCGCGGACTGAAGCACGACGCTGCGCTCGACGTAGTTGCGTAGCTCGCGGACGTTGCCCGGCCAGTCGTGCTTCGACATCTCCTGGAGAACGCTCGAGGGGAAGAGGCGCTCTTCCTCGGCGACGCCCAGGTGCGAGAGGAAGGTGCGGATCAGGATGAGGAGGTCGTCGAGGCGCTCGCGGAGCGGCGGGACGCGCGTGCTGATGACGGCGAGACGGAAATACATGTCCTCGCGGAAGCGGCCCTTGTTGACCTCGCGCTCTAGGTCACGGTTCGTCGCCGAGATGACGCGGACGTTCACGCGGCGAGGCTTGGTCTCGCCGACGCGTCGGATCTCGCGCGCCTCGAGGGCGCGCAGTAGCTTCGGCTGAAGCTCGAGGGGCAGCTCGCCGATCTCGTCGAGGAACACGGTGCCGCCGTCGGCCGCTTCGAATGCGCCGACGCGATCGCGATCGGCTCCGGTGAAGGCGCCGCGGACGTGTCCGAAGAGCTCACTCTCGACGAGGTTCGGGCTGATGGCACCGCAGTCGACGACCACGAAGGGCTTCTCCGCGCGCGCGCTGCGCTGCATGATCTCGGTGGCGACGAGCTCCTTGCCGGTGCCGCTCTCGCCCTCGATGAGCACGTTGATGTCGCTCTGCGCGATCTTGTCGAGGAGCGCGAACATGCGGCGCATCGGCAGGCTCGTTCCGACGAGCGCGCCGAACGACGGCATCATCGGGACGAAGTCTTCCTTCGCGGGAGCGCCGGAGCGAACGCGGACGATCGAGTCGCCGATCGAGAGCACGCCTTCGGTCCCGACGTCGCCGTCGCGGAGGCGCACTCCGTTGAGCGTGGTGCCGTTCATCGAGCCGGAGTCGCGCAACGTCCATTGGCCGTTCTCGCGAACGAGGCGGCAATGGAAGCGCGACACCATCGGGTCGCGCAGCACGACGTCGTTCGAGGCATGCGAGCCGATCTTGCAGACGTCACCGTCGTGCACGACCGCGCGCTGGGTGCCGATGCCGCCTTCGCGCTCGACCTGCAGCGTGAGGCGCGGGATCGAGACGGTCTCGATGAGCTGGCGCTCCGTGTGAATGGTCTGGGCCGGCGGCCGCATGTCGGAGCGTGGCTCGCGGCTCTCCTGCTCACGGCCCCCATGCTCGCGCGCGTCGGGCGGCGCGAAGTTCGGCGGCGCAGGGCGGGAGTCGTAGCCGCCCATGCTCGGGTTGGGCGTGCTGCCGGGGGGCGGGCTCGAGGGATATGCGTTGCTGACGCTGCCCGGGATGCCGCTCGGAAGCGGAGGCGGCGGCGGGACGGCCGGCGGGAGCGGAGCGTGAGGGGAGCGCGGCGCGATCCCCGAGACCTGGCGCGGCGGGCTGGCTTGCGACCCGATCTGGGGCGCCATCGGCGGCACAGGCGACGACGGGCGCTGCGCCTGCGGGGCGAGCGGAGCCATCGGGGGCAGACCGACGCGCGGGGGAGGACTCTTCGGCTGGGGCATGCGTTCTCTCTGTTCGGGACTCGACGATCGATGCGTGTGAGTGCCCGTGGGTAGGACGGGGGAGAGCGAGCTGCCGACGTCCGCGAGGAGCACGCGGTGTTGACGCTGAAAGCTAACGCAAGGGTGATGCCGCACATCGGCGCCTCGAAGCGCGTCGCACCGAACTTGATCTGGCCACGACTTCCGGCAGAATTTGCATCGTGGGCCTGCGCTGCCCTCCGTCGAGGCGACGCGGGGGGTGAGGTACCAGCGCATCACCCTGCTGCCGAGTCGGCTCAGCGCGGGAGTGGGAGAATCATGAAAGCAGACTTTCCTAGCGGTATTGTGAGGCTGCAAGAGTGCCGTCTCGTTGTATTTTGCATCTGCCTCACCTCACTTGCGGTGGTCTCCGGCGTCTCGAGCACGGGTTGCTCGAATGATCGACCGCCGCCGGTGAAGGCGGCCACGCCGGTGGAGCGAGCGGCGACGCCGCCCCCGCCCGAGCCGCCGATGCCGTCACACGCCGACACGCCGTATCGCGCGAAGCTGCTCACGCGCGGCGCCGAGCTCTACGTGCCGACGTGGTTCTCCGCGCATCCGGGCGGCTACGACGTGATCGTCCATTTCCACGGGCTGGGGCGCCTTCAGGAGGGCAACCTCGATCGCTCGCAGCTCAATGCTGCGGTGGTCACCATCAACCTGGGCGTCAGCACGGACCTCTACGGCAATGCCTTCCGCGACCCGCAGTCGTTCCAGAGGCTCCTCGCCGAGACGCAGGACGAGATCGAGAAGAGCGGCCGCGCCCGGAACGCCAAGGTGGGCCGCGTCGCGCTCTCGGCGTGGAGCGCAGGCTTCGTGTCAGTCGCGAAGATCTTGAGCGTCGCGGCGAACGCGGAGAAGATCGACGCCGTGATCGTGGCCGACGGCTTCTTCACGTCGCTCACGAACATCAAGAAGCGAACCGTCAACAGCACGTCGCTCGAGCGCTTCGCGACGCTGGCCCAGGCGGCGACCAAGGACGAGAAGCTCTTCGCGATCTCGCACAGCTCGATCCCGACCGTCGACTACGCGAGCACGGAGGAGACGGCGGCGAAGCTGCTCGAGATGACCGCGAGCACGAAGACTCCGTCGAGCTCGGTCGGCCCGCGCAACATGCACGAGACCTACGTGGTCGATCGCGGCGCCTTCCACGTGAAGGGCTACGAAGGCGTCACCGCCGGCGACCACATCAAGCAGATCCAGGCGCTCGGCGAGACGCTCTATCCGTACCTGAAGTCGCGCTGGGAGCAGCCCGAGTCCGGCGCGACGGCCGCACGCGCGAGCGCCCCCGCCCCGCGATAGTGGAGGCATCGATCTTGTCACCAGAGCCTGCATGAGTCAGCCGACGAGCCTGCGCGATCCGAAGCGGAATTGTACGGAGCCGCCGTTTCACGAAAAAGCTCGAGACGCTCCGGGTCGCGGGCGTGCGGTTGCGCTCGCATTCGCGCGCGAAGGCGCCGACGTCGCCATCGCCTATCTGAACGAGCACGAGGATGCGAACGAGACGAAGCGCATCGTGGAGGAGGCGGGGCGCAGGGCGCTGCTCATCGCGGCCGACTTCGCCGATTTAAAGGAGTGCGCGCGCCTGTTCGACGAGACCGTGAAGGCATTCGGTCGCATCGACATCCTCGCCAACAACGCGGCCTTCCAGGGTAAGGTCACCGAGTCCTTCGCGGAGATCGACGAGGAGCGCATCGAGCGCTCGTTCCGCGTCGACATCATGGCGATGCGACCACGAAGGGCGCCATTGTGACGTTCACGAAGGGCCTCGCGCAGGGGGTCATCAAGAAAGGCATTTGCGCCAATACCGTCGCGCCTGGCCCGGTGTGGACGCCGTTCATCGTGCAGTCCTTCGACGAGAAGGAGATCGCCGAGAAGGAGATCGCCGGGAAGGAGATCGCCGAGTTCGGCAAGGACTCCGTGATGGGCCGCCCAGCCCAGCCCGCGGAGCTCGCGCCGGCGTATGTCTTCCTCGCGAGCAACGAGTCGAAGGACGTGAACGGCGAGGTTTCGGTGTCACGGGCGGCAAGCCGCTCGGCTGACCGGCGCGGATGAGGATGGCCACAGAGCGCGAGGAAATGCTGGCGGGCGAGCTCTACGATCCGCTCGATCCCGAGCTCGCTCACCTGCGCCTCCGGGCGCGTGACCTCTGTCACGAGCTCAACGCGAGCTGCGAGGCAGATGCGACGACGCGCCGTCGCATCCTCGTCGACCTGGTCGGCAGCGGTGGCGACACGGTCTGGATGCAGCCGCCCTTTCACTGCGACTACGGCTCGAACATCCACCTCGGCGAGAAGGTGTTCTTCAACTTCGGCTGCGTGGTACTCGACGTCTGTGAGATCCGCATCGGGAGCTTCTCGCTCTTCGGCCCTGCCGTGCCGATCTACGCGGCGACGCATCCGATGAACCCGGAGCTCCGTCGCAGGGTGGAGCTCGGAAAGCCGGTCACCATCGGCTCCGACGTCTGGGTGGGCGGCGGAGCCGTGATCTGTCCGGGCGTGACCATCGGCGACCGAACGGTGATTGGCGCCGGCAGCGTGGTGACGCGGGACGTTCCCGATGGCGTGGTCGCCGCAGGGAACCCCGCCCGCGTCCTGCGCGCCGTCGACGACTGAGCGACGAGCGGCTCCGACCGAGTCCCGCTCGGGCGGAGGCCGCCTCGTCACCTCGTCTCCGGGTCGCGCCGGCGCGGCGCACGCGGCGCAGCGCCGACCTCGAACCGAAAAGCGTACGTCGTCAGCTCTCGTCAGACCGGTCAGATCCGGTCAGATCCCGAGCTTCACGAGTCGGCCTCGCGACGGCCCGGGCGTACCGGACCGGAGGCCCAGATCGCCTGACGCAACGTGCTCTGCAGCTCGGGGCTCTGCGCGAGCGCATCGCGTGACTTCTCGCGGCCGTTACCAAGCGTCGTTCCGGCGAACGACAGGTGATTGCCGCTCTTCTCGACGAGCCCGCGCGCGACCCCGAGATCGATCAGCTCTGCGCACACGTCGACGCCTGTACCGTAGCGAATCTCGAACTCCGCCTCGGTGAATGGCGGCGCGCACTTGTTCTTGGCGATCTTGACCCGGGTCCGTCCGCCGACGAGCTCGTCGCCGATCTTCACCTGGCCGATGCGGCGCACGTCGAGGCGCATCGACGCGTAGAACTTCAGCGCGTTGCCTCCCGTCGTCGTCTCGGGGTTGCCGAACGTGACGCCGATCTTCTGGCGCAGCTGGTTGATGAAGTAGAGCGTCGTGCCGGTGCGATGCGCGATGCCCGTGAGCTTGCGCAGCGCCTGGCTCATGAGGCGAGCCTGGAGGCCCATGTGCGAGTCGCCCATGTCGCCCTCGAGCTCGGCGCGCGGCGTGAGCGCCGCCACCGAGTCGACGACGATGAGGTCGACGGCGCCGGAGCGCACGAGCATCTCGGCGATGTCGAGCGCCTGCTCACCGGTGTCGGGCTGCGACACGAGTAGCTTGTCGATCTCGACGCCGATGGCACGCGCGTAGTTGATGTCGATGGCGTGCTCCGCGTCGATGAACGCGCAGACGCCGCCGTTGCGCTGCGCCTGCGCGATCGCATGCAGAGCCAGCGTGGTCTTGCCGCTCGACTCCGGGCCGTACACCTCGATGACACGGCCGCGCGGATATCCGCCCACGCCCGTCGCGAGGTCGAGGGCGAGCGACCCTGTCGAGATGGTCGCCACCGGCTCCAGGCAATCGTCGGCACCGAGGGCCATGATTGCTCCCTTGCCGAACTGCTTCTCGACGCTGGCAACGACACCCTTCAGGATCTTCATCTTCTCTGCGATCTGCTCGAGCATGGCTCTCTCCTTGGAAGCTCGCCGTTATTGAAAAACGCGTGATGACGGCGAGCAGCCATCGCGCGGAAAATCCGTCGGATCAGGCCGCGGTGGCGGCGGGCGTGAGGTCGCCGCGGTCGAGGACGCGCATACCCAGCGCCTCCGCGATGTGAGCGGGCCGGATGGCCGTTGCGCCCTCGAGATCGGCCATCGTTCGCGCGACGCGCAGGACCTTGCCGTAGCCGCGCGCCGAGAGGCCCATGCGTTTCACGGCGGCGCCGATGAGCGCCGCGCCCGCATCGTCCAGCGCACACACGCGCTCAGCGTCCTTTGCGGAGAGATGCGCGTTGGCACCCGCGTCGGTCTCGCCGCTCGTGAAGCGATCTCGCTGGATGGCTCGCGCCTCCTCGACCCGCACCCGAACGGCGGCACTCCGCTCACCGCCCGACTTGCCGCGGAGGCTGAGGACGTCGACCGGCGGCAGCACCACGTGGATGTCGAGCCGGTCGACCAGCGGCCCGCTCAGCCGCGACCGGTACGCGCGCACGTGTTGCGGCTGACACACGCAACGTCTCGCGCTGTCGCCGCGGAAGCCGCAGGGACACGGGTTCGTGGCCCCGACCACCATCGGTCGTGCCGGAAACGTAGCTGTGATCTGGGCGCGTGAGATGGTGACGAAGCCGTCCTCGAGCGGCTGCCGCAAGGCCTCCAGTGTTCCGCGACGGAACTCGGAGAGCTCGTCGAGGAAGAGGACGCCGTTGTGCGCGAGGCTCACCTCGCCGGGACGCGAGAGCTCCCCGCCTCCGACCAGCGCGACGTCACTGGCGGTGTGGTGCGGCGCGCGAAACGGCCGCACGCCCATCCGCCGCGACGCCCCGAGCGAGCCGGCCACGCTCTGGATGGCCAGCACCTCCAGCGCCTCGTCGCGCGCGAGCGCAGGCAGGATCCCCGGCAGGCGCCGGGCGAGCATGGTCTTTCCGCCGCCTGGCGCGCCCATAAAGAGGAGGTTGTGAGCGCCGGCGGCGGCGACCTCGAGCGCACGACGCGCCGCGAGCTGTCCGCGAACGTCAGCGAGGTCCTCGGTCGCGAGCGGCGCGGCCGTCTGGGGTGCCGAAGATGCACGCGGCAATGCACGCTCGCCGCGAAGCGCCCCGACGAGATCTGCGAGCGTCTGCGCGATCCCCACTTCAATACCGTCGACCAGCGACGCCTCCGCTTCGTTCGCAGCCGGCACGATGGCGCGGGCCACTCCTCTCTCGCGCGCACCGAGGAGGTGCGCAACGACCCCGCGCAGCGGATGCAGCGTGCCGTCGAGAGAGAGCTCGCCGAGGAAGAGGATCTCGCCCAGGGCCTCCGCGGGCAGCATTTCCAGGCACACGAGCGTTGCCACCGCGATCGCCAGGTCGAACGCGCTGCCCCGCTTCTTGACGTCGGCCGGCGCGAGGTTGACCACCAGTCGGTACTCGTTGATGTCGACACCGAGCTGCGCGAGCGCGCTCTTCACGCGGACGCGACTCTCTCGCACCGCCACCTCGGCGAGGCCGACGAGCTCGAATGCCGGCACTCCGCGCGTGGCTTGCACCTCGACGCGTACCGGATGCGCCGCGAGACCGACGAGGACCGCGCTGTGAGCCGTGGCGAGCATGCCCGGACGATTGCGACCGGCGTGCCGTCCCGCGAAGTGCCGTTTTATCGGCGAATTCGAACGTGAGGGTATGTCCCGGACAGTTCGAGGGGTGTCCTGGGCCACCCTGCGCATAGTATTTCGAGACGATGATGGGTCCTGCCATGACCGCAGCCGGCATCCATGTCTGCCCGGGCTGCGGGGTCATCGCGCCGCTCGGGCGATCCGCATGCAGCGTGTGCAACGCCGCGTTCGGTGCGACAGCTTCAGTCGCACCCGGTCGAGTCGGTGCGCTCCTCTTCGCATGCATCCATGGATGCGACTTCACGTGCAGCGCCTGCGGGAAGCGCTCGCCAGTTGCCACCATCGACGTCGAGGGCCAGGTGGAGTGCATGTGCTGCGGCATCGCGCAGGCCTTCGACGCCGTGCAATGGACCGACGCGCTCGGGCACGCCCACGACGTCGCTGATCTCGCCGGCCCGAGCCCCGAGGGGCAGAACCCGGTTCCCGGCCGCTCGATCGCCGGCAAGAGTCGCCACGCCAAGATCGGCACCGAGTTCACGTCATCCACGAAGACGCAGAACACGATGGCCGGGGCTCACCGTGGTGCGGAGCGAGTGCGTGCGCGTTCCGCGCCCGTCCATGATCATCCGCTGTGCACCGCGTGCCGTGTTCCGCTGGAGGTGGTGCTCGAACCGAACGGCATCTCGCGCACGCGCTGCCCTCGCTGCAACGACGGAGCGACCTATGCGCTGCCGTCGAACGCGAACGCGATCTACGGAGCGCTGCGCGGCATGATCGCGAGTGACCAACGCACGGATCGGCCGGTTGCGCGCACCGCACGTGGGCAGGGCGGCGTCGAGGCGGTGGTCTGTCCGCAGTGCGGTGCGGCGCTCGCTGCGGGCGAAGGCGAGATGGTGAAGTGCACGTTCTGCAGCATTACTGCGCGTGTACCGAGCAAGCTCGCGCGTCGACAGAGGCAGGGCGCGCCGCCGCCGACCCCCGCGGCCTCCGTCAGGTCGCGTCGTGGAAGGTGACGGAACAAATGAATCGCATTTGATATCACTCTGAGCGCCGTGCAGATTCGAGCCATCTACTGAATTAATTTCTTGCGCGAACCCGAGTCTCGAGCTGCAAGTTGAATGCCGCTCCTGTCTGGAGCGTCTACCCGCAGCAATCGAAACCACTGGAGGCCGCATCCCGAGAGGGGGGCGGCGACCGTTCCGTGATCCCCTCCCTTCAGAACATCTCGATGGAAACGCAGGCGCAATCGCGCTTGGCCGTGCTCTGTCAAGAGCTCTGTTGTGGAGCGCGGGGCGCGTCGACGGCGCGCGGTCCGCGGAGCCCGCGCCAGTGGCATCGGGCCTCTCGCCCGGGCGTGAGCACGCCCGTCTTCTGCAGCGTCGCCTCTCTGTTTACGTCGCCCGCGCTCGATACGCGCGTGAATGCCACGCAGGAGGGATCCCCCTAGCGTTCCTCGCACCGTCTCCTTTGTCAGGAGCCGATTCGAAGACCGCCCGGGGTAGCCCCCGAGGCGGCTTTTCTCATTTCCGGCTCTCGCTCTCGGTCTCGATCTCGGCCTTACAGCCCTTTGCGCCGCCACCCCATCAGGCGTCCGGAGCGGGGGAAGCTGAAGGACCGGTGGTCGGACTTCTTCCTCCCCTCCCCACCCCACCCCTCCCCTCCCCTCCCCGTCCAGCGGCGGGCGCCGGGAGGGCCAACGTCCCGTCGAAGGTAGCGGCGCCCCATCCTGGGCGCGCCGAAACAGTACGACTTTGTCCGCGAGGTTCAATTATGTTTCTCAAACTAGGTATCTGAAGTTTTTCGGCGTCGTACAAACGTGATTCCGTCCACCTGCAACGGGGCGCTAGCTCGATCTGGCCGAGCACCGGTCTTTTACCCCGAGGGATGAGGGTTCAACTCCTCGCGCCCCACACGGGTCCGTAGCGCACCGGGCAAGCGCACTCGACTCTTGATCGAGGTGGTGAGGGCTCGATTCCCTCCGGACCTACCGGGCGACGTGTGCCTCGTGCACGCCGCTCTGCTCACTCCGGGATCGTCTAGCTGGCAGGACGCTGGTCTCTGAAACCAGAAACGCAGGTTCGACTCCTGCGCCCGGAACCGAGCCACGCGTGGGGCAACCCGCACGCGGCCATGCTCTCTGAAAACTTGGCGCCACTAGGCTCGTCCCGCTCTTTGCGGGCGAGCCATTCATTCCAGCGAAGCCGAATGGTCAGGCAACCGGCTGTTAACCGGTCATCTCGGGGGTTCGATTCCTCCCACTCGAGCTCTCGCGTGCACACGCAGGCGAGGACTGTTCTGGATCTCGGAGCGCCCACGCTCGAGGCCCCCGCACGCGCTGACCCGCGTGCGATCGTGCCCATGCTTCTCGCTGGTCGAGCACCCGCTTCGTACGCGGTGTGATCCGGTTCGACTCCGAGCGTGGACTCTCGACTTGCCCCCGTCATCGAAAGGTCAGGATCTCCGTCTTTCAATCGGAGCACGTCGGTCGAATCCGATCGGGGGTGCAATGTTCACGTATCGGGCTGTGAGCTAGTCGCAGGGTAGCGTCCGTCTGAAGCACGGAAGAGCGTGGTGCGAGCCCACGACAGCCCACCCTTGTTGGGCCCGCAGGGCGCCCTCGCGAGATTCGGCGCTGCGCGCCGACCGGCGTGCAAGGCATGCGCTTTCAGGTGACGGCATTGACAAATTACGGACGGATAGTCTTGAATGCATGGTGTATTTACTTGTCCAGTGACGGGGCTGACTGTGAATCAGCGGAGGCGGGTGCGATCCCCGTACGACACGCGAAGAGAAGAGTCCTCGTAGCCAATTGGAGAGGCAGCGGTTTCGCCTCTCCTTCGCGAGAGTAGTGACCTCCACGTTGCGGGACGAAAAGACGATGAATTGTTGAATTCGTCAATGTGCTGCGCGATGCGCGAGCATCATATCTTCACCCCTCTCGTCGAAGCACTCTACGAACAGGACACACGCGCGCATCGTTCAACAGCAGGACCTCACTCTTCCAAACTGATGATGAGGGTGCGACTCCCTCTGCACGCTCTCGACAAGCATCTCCGAGCCGGTTCTCCGATGAGGAGCGCGGTCTGCAAAACCGCGTGTGAGGGTTTGACTCCCTCTCGGCTCTCCACGCTCCCGGGACCCATTTCTGAGCATAGGGAGAAATGAAAGCTCAAATGCTTCTTCTCAGACCATATGCCGATGTAGCCCAAATGGCAGAGGCTCTCGTCTCAGAAACGGGATGTTGTGGGTTCGAATCCCTCCTTCGGCACCACTTTTCGCTAACCCCCATTTACTCACTTGAAAGGGTGAGATGAAAGTGAGGAAGACAAGGTAATCATGCAAACCCTGATGCTGACCCCGTGGATGGCTCCGCACAAGATCATCTCCTGGCAACGCGCCGTCGTGCTCGCATACCTCGGCAAGGTCCAGGTCATCGAGAGCTGGGACGAGGATCTCCACGCTCCCACTTTCTCGATGAAGGCCCCCGCCGTCGTGCGGCTCACGAAGGGGTCGGTATCGACGAAGCAGTCGGTTCGCTTCTCGCGGGTCAACGTCTTCACGCGTGACAGGTTCCGTTGCCAGTACTGCGGTGAGAGGAAGACTCTCAAACAGCTGAACTACGACCACGTGATTCCGCGCGTACGTGGAGGCCAGACGGTCTGGGAGAACATCGTCTCCTCCTGCTACGCCTGCAACGATCGTAAGGGGAGTCGCACGCCCGAGGAGGCCGGAATGAAGCTGCTCAAGAAGCCGCTGAAGCCGGAGACCCTTCCCGTCGTGCCGCCGATCCGCCTCGACGAGGGTGACGTGCCCGAGCTCTGGCAACCGTACTGCGGTGACCTGGCCCGGCGGATGTTCCTCTCGGCGTGAGTGCCTGCGCGAACATCCGAAACGATGTGCGCTCCCGCGTCCTGGCTCATGACGAGAAAAACTGAGCCTCTTATTCCTTTCGATCTCCCCTCTCGGTCCTCCCCTAATCCTGGTGGATTCCAGGCAGCGGTCTACGAAGCCACTTGCTCCAGGTTCGATTTCTGGCTGGGGGACCAGCGGCCTTCATTCTGCATTTCTAGTTCGTTTCTGTCGTCTAGACGGCCAAGGACACTCGCCTCTCAAGTGGGTAACACGGGTTCGAATCCCGTCAGAAACACCAACCATCACTCTCACCCAGAAAGGAGAACGCCATGTCGAACAAACATCCCCACAACGAAGCCGGAGGCTCGGCCTACGCGTTCTCGCCGGCGCATGCGCTCGCGCAGTACGCCGTCACCGGGACCTTTCACGGCAGCTTCTACGGAAACCGACAAGGAGCAGCTCGATCGCGTGGCCGCGCTGGCCGGCGCGGTGACACCCGAGCTCGTCGCCAAGACCGCCATCTATTGCCGCGAGAGCGCCCGGATGAAGAACATGCCGGCATTCCTCGTCGCTCAGCTCGCGGCAACTTCGTCCAGACCGGTCGCTCCGGTGTGACCGGCCGCAAGTCGTTCGGCTCGGCCCCCAAGCGCGCGCTCGCTCGTGGTTCGCGAGCCGCTCGCCCGACGTCATCTTCCGCCAGTCGATCGGTCAGTCTCCGTCCATGTCGGACGTCATCAAGATGGTTCGCCCTCCCCCGCGGAACGACAAGGGCGAAGCCGATGCCGTCCGTGAGGCCCTCTACGGCTACCTCATCGGCAAGAACATCGACGACGACAAGCTCCGCACGCTACCCCGCGCCTTCGAGGCGTGGAAGCGCGGTAAGGGTGACCTGCCCGACGTGCCCTTCGAGATGCTCACCCCGCTACCGTTGAGCGCGACGCACTGGAAGGAGCTCGCCAGGCGCGTCGACAAGGGCGTGCCTCGCGAGATCGTCGACGCGATCAAGCAGGCGCTCGAGTACTCGGTGTCCAATGTGCCCGAGCTCGGAGGACGTGTCGTCCTCTGCCCCGACGTGTCGGGCTCGATGCAGTCACCGGTCACCGGCCATCGCGGCACGGCGACCACCAAGGTGCGCTGCGTCGATGTCGCGGCGCTCGTCACCGCGGCCATCCTGCGGCGCAATCCCGGCGCGACCGTCGTTCCGTTCTCGGACGACGTCGTGCACCTGGATTGCCCGCTCGATCCGCTCGATTCGCTCGATTCAATCGTCAAGAATGCCGACCGCCTCCCATCGCTCCCGAGCGGTGGGACGTCGTGCTCGGCTCCTCTCCGCTGGCCCAACGCTCGCGGTGAGGCTCCCGATGTCGTCGTGTTCGTCTCGGACAACCAGTCCTGGTCGGATTTCCGGCTTTCGGCTCGTCATGATCCGAACGGCACGCGCGGCACAGTGATGGCGGAGGAATGGCAACGCCTGCGGGGCAGGAACCCGAAGGCGAAGCTGATCCTCATCGACGTGCAGCCGTCGAGCACCACGCAAGTCCTCGGTGGTGCTGTCCGAGACGACGTCCTCAACGTGGGCGGCTTCTCGGACGCAGTCTTCGAAGTCATCTCCGCGTTCACCCGCGGCGACCTCGCCGGCGACAGCTGACTGCGCGCGATTGAATCGATAGCGCTCGATTGAGCCATCGGGCCAAAGAACGCGCGAGGGTCCCCGCCGTTCACCGGAAAAGGTGTCGTCGGGGACCCACGTGCCCATTCGCTGGCGCCAAGCTCAGTATGCGCGGAGCTTGTTCATCTGGTGATGACGCCTGTCTCACAAACAGGATCAGGAGCGCTCGATCCTCTCGCTCCACACCATGAGTTCGGTTCCCGTGCAACGACTCGTGCGGACGCCGGCGCATCGTGCGGAAGACCGCTTGGTCTTCTCCGCTTTATGTCCGTCGTGGTCTCCGACACGCGTATGCAAACGTTGGCAGGTCGCAGACCATCCCGGTCGAACAGTGCTCAGGAGCTCATGACAAAGGACAAGGTCACCCTCCGTCTTTCGCTCACCGTGGATCTCGCGGTCGAGGACCCCAGCCGTCGCGACCCGCGGTCGCGAACGTCAGGGATGCGATCTACCGGACCGTTCAGCTGGCAGCTGGCGAGCCGTGACTATGTCGCGAGCGTCACGTTGAACGAGCTGCGCGCGTCGCGGTCAGGGACGTCGTCCTGCGCGGCGAGATGAAGACGCTGCTCAACAAGGTCATCGAGGCCGAGAAGGAAGCTGCCGCCAACGTGATCCTCCGAAGGGAGGGAGACGGCCGCGACCCGCCCGCTCGCCAAAACGGCGAGGCTCATGGCCGAGCAGCCGCTACTCCTGCGGCTGAAGGAGCTCGACTCGCTCAAGGTGTCGGCGAGCGAAGGTCCAGGAGGTACGCCTCGTGGTCGGCTCCAATGCCATGACTGGGCTCGTGCCCTCGGAATTCTTCGCGGAGACGCGAGACCGCGAAGCCAAGACGGGGGAGTCGTGATGGAGGGGCCCGGGCCGGTGACGGGCCGGGGCCCTATCCACTATTTAGGTGCGCAGGCGCCCAGCAAGCTACCCTTTGAGGCATGAAGAAGGAGGCCCTGCGCGTCACTTCGACAATCCCGGTGGCGCCCACGACGCTTTACTTCGCCTGGATCGACAGCACGCATCACTCGTCGATGACGAGCATGACTGCCAAGCTCGAACCCGTCGTCGGAGCGAAGTATTCGACGTGCAACGGATATGTCACAGGCAAGCTCTTGATCCTCGATTTGGGACGCCGGATCGTCATGAGTTGGCGAACCACGGATTTTCCCCGTGATGCTGCCGATTCACGCGTCGAAGTGCATTTCGAGACGCTTGGACTCTCCACGCGAATCCTCATCCTGCACACCGAGATTCCAGAGGGGCAGTCCGAGAAGTACAAGGCGCTCTGGAACGAGAAGTACATCGCGCCGATGCGGTCGTACTTCAGTAAGTTCCTCCCCGATCCACGCAATCCGCCGCCGCGTCGCATCCCGCCGCCACCCCCCGAGTCCGACGACGACGTGCCGGTGAAGGGAAAGAGCAAGCTCGGAGCGAAGGCGGCTCCTCCCGCCAAGGGCGCCATCGTCGCCAAGGCGCCGCCTGCCAAGGCCTCGAGCGGTCCCGGCGTCGCCAAGGCGGACGGAAAGGCGGTGGCGAAGCTGCCCGCGGCCAAGCCCGCCGCAGCCGTGAAGCCTTCCGCGCCCGCGAAGGCTTCCGCGCCCGTGAAGCCTTCCGCTCCCGCGAAGCCTTCCGCTCCCGCGAAGGGCAAGCCGGCACCGAAGGCTGCTGCGCCGGCGAAGAAGCCCGCGCCGGCGCCCGCCAAGAAGCCCGCGCCTGCCAAGAAGCCCGCTGCCAAGAAGCCCGCCGCTAAGAAGCCCGCCGCTAAGAAGCCCGCCGCCAAGAAGCCCGCGCCGAAGCCGGTCAAGGGCAAGAAGAAGCGCTGACCGTCACTCGAGCGCGTACTCGCTCTCGTCGACGGTGCGGGCGACGCGCGCGTTTGCGTCCTCGCCTTCGAGCCACCACAGCACGCTCAGCGCGACGCCTCGCGACGGCGTGCCCACGCCGATGGGCGCCGGGTCGCGCTCGGCCGGAGCGCACTCGTTCACCACATCGACTGAGATATCCGACGGAAACGGCGATGCGTCACTCATGTATGAGTTACTAGTGTCGCCCCGCCGACCGCGCAAGGGACACCTGAATTACGATGGCCGTCACCGTGACCGACCCCGTCCTCGCTGACCTGCTCGCGTTCCTCGGTGACTCGCCGACCCCATTTCACGCCGTCACCAGCGCGACGGCACGCCTCGCTGCCGCCGGGTTCCGGCCGATCGCGGAGACCGACGACTGGTCGAGCCTCACGCCGGGCGGCTACTCCTTCGTGCACGGCGGCTCGAGCGTCCTCGCTTTCGTGATCCCCGAGGGCAAGCGCGTCGCCGGTTTCCGGATCGTCGGCGCGCACACCGACAGCCCGAACCTGCGACTGAAGCCGATCCCCGAGTACAAGAAGGAGGGCTATGCGCAGCTCGGCGTCGAGGTCTACGGCGGCGTGCTCCTCAACTCCTGGCTCGACCGCGACCTCTCCCTGGCCGGACGCGTATTCGTGTCCGACAACGCGGGAAGCGCCAGGGTCGAGTCGCGGCTCGTCCGGTTCACCAGGCCGATGCTGCGGGTTGCGCAGCTGGCGATTCACCTCGATCGCGACGTCAACGACAAGGGCGTCGTGCTGAACAAGCAGGACCACCTCGCGCCCATCTTCGGGCTCGACGGCGACGGCGCCAAGGACCTGCGCGCCATGCTCGCCGAGGAGCTCGGCATCGCCGGCGACCGGATCGTCGGTAGCGACCTCATGCTCTACGACGTCGTTGCGCCGACGCTGGGCGGTCGGTCCGCAGAGATGATCTTCTCGGCCCGCCTCGACAACCTCGCCATGTCGCATGCCGCGATCCGAGCCATCGTGGACGCCACTCCAGCGGCTGCCGCGGGGGATGTGGTGCCCGTGGCGGCGCTCTTCGATCACGAGGAGATCGGAAGCGAGACCGCCTACGGCGCGCAGTCGGCGTTCCTGCCTCGCGCGCTCGAGCGCATCGTGCTCGGTCGTGGCGGCTCCCGGGAGGACTACCACCGCTCTCTTGCCGGCTCGCTCTGCGTGTCCGCCGACATGGCCCACGCCGTCCATCCCAACTACGAATCACGCCACGAATCACGGCACAAACCGCTGCTCAACGGCGGTCCGGTCATCAAGATCAACAGCCAGCAGCGCTATGCGACGTCGGGCGCGACCGCCGCGCTCTTCCGCGATCTCTGCGCGCGCGTCGAGGTCCCCGTCCAGCACTACGCCCACCGCACCGACCTCCCCTGCGGCTCGACCATCGGACCGATCGCCTCGACGTTGCTCGGTATCCGCACCGTCGACGTCGGCAACCCGATGCTGAGCATGCATTCGATCCGCGAGCTCGGCGGAGCAAAGGATCCTGCGATGATGACGCGCGTGCTGACCTCCTTCTACGGCTGCGCCGATCCCGGTGGACCATGACCGAACGACGCTCGCTCGTCGGCCTCGTCCTCGCGTTCGGGCTCGTCCTCGTCGCGGCGCTCGTGCCGGCATGCAGCCGGACCGCGGGCGGCAAGTGCAAGCCAAACGAAGCAATCTGCGCGAACAAGACCACCGCGCTCACCTGCCAGAACGCCAAGCTCACGGAGGTCGCCTGCCGCGGCCCCCTCGGATGCACGACCTTCCAGGAGCACGCCAACTGCGACGACTCCGTCGCGTCCGAAGGCGACACGTGCATGGGCGAGGGCGACGAGGAGTACGCCTGCTCGGTCGACAAGAAGCGCGCGCTCATCTGCAAGAACGGGAGGTTCGAGCGCTATCTCGAGTGCCGCGGCAAGTCCGGGTGCGCCCTGCTCGGTCACCAGGTGTCCTGCGACACGTCCGTCGCCGTCAAGAATGATCCATGCAAAGTGCAAGGCGCCTCGGCGTGCAACGAGGACCAGAAGGAGCTGCTCGTCTGCCGCGACGGCCGCTTCGCGCACTACCGTTACTGCCGCGGGCAGGCCGGCTGCTACACGAAGGACGACGCGCCGGCCTGCGACGAGACGTTGTCTCTCGAGCTCGACGAGTGCGGGCTGCCCGGGTTCGTGGTGTGCGCTGTCGACGGGCAGAGCGAGCTCATCTGCCAGGGCGGACGCTTCGTGAAGTCCCGTGCGTGCCGCACGAAGTGCACCGTCATCGCGGGCGGGCGCGGCGGAATCGACTGCAAATAGCGCTCACTCGTGCGGATTGAGGAGGAAGCGCGCCTTCGCGAAGCGGGCCACGACTCCCACGATGCCTTCGACCTTCGACATCTCGTCGAGCACCGCGAGCGCGCCGTTGTAGGAGAGGCCCGTGGCGATGTCGACGCCACGTCGCGCCGCGGCCTGCTCGATCGCCTGCCGCGCCTTCTCCGTGCCGAGCGCCGGCACGATGAGGTGCATGATGTCGATGGCCACCGGAGGCGGCAATGTTTGCGGTGCCGACTGCGTCGCTGCGCCGAAGTCCGGTCGGCCGACCTGCACGGCCGGCGCCTGCTTGGGCATGCGCCCGATGAGCCGCTCGACGTCCCCGCGCGAAACCGCAAAACGCGCCACGACGCCCACGAGCCCCTCAACCTTCACCAGCCAGTCGAAGATGCCGCGAATGTCATCGCCGAGGTACGACGTCCGCGTGATTCCAGCGGCGCGCGCTGCGGAGGCCACGACCTCGTCGCTCTTGTCCTGCCCGAGCGCCGGCGCGAGGAGGACCGCGATGTCTTGTCTCGTGATGGAACGGTCTGCGGTCATGCGGGGGCGATTGGGTCTCGGCGATTCAGCGAGGAAAGGCGAGCACGACGCTCGTGGTGTTGTGAAAGCCGCTCATGTCGCCGGCGTCGAGCGCGATCTCACCGTACGTCTCGAAGCCGGCGATCGGTACGCCGCCCAGCTCCTCGACCATGCCGCGCACCGCGCTGCCGAACTCCTTGTTGAGGATCAGGTTGCGACAGATGCAATCGAAGACGACGGCGCCGGCGGCGGGTCGGCCATCGAGCTTGGCCTTCGCGCGCCTTGCGGCCTCGCGGGCGCTCTCGATCTGAGCCTTCGGCTCGCTCTCGGTGATGCGGATGACCGCGCCCTCCGGCACGCCGCACGCAAAGCTGATCGCGCCCGCCGCCGTCCGCGAGAGCGGCGCGCGGATCTTGTACTCGGCGCCCGCGGCGAGCCCGGCCTCGAAGCGCAGCAGGAAGGTGGTCTCGTCGGCAGGGGCAAGCGCATCGACGTCGATGCCTTGCGCCAGGGCGGCGACCCGGGTGGTCTCTCGCCAGACGTCCCAGGCTGCGCGGCCTTCGATCTCCGCGACGACGTTGCCATGAGCCTTGGTCACCCGGAGCGGCCCCGACAGCGGCTTGTGCCCATGACATACGCCGAGGCCGAGCGGGCTCTTCGAAAAGATCTGCGCGATCACCACGCCGTCGCTGATGGCGCGAGCACCACACGAGACGAGTGTAGACTGCATCTTCAGGTCGTCGCCGGCAGCGCCGCCCGCGAGCGGCGCGTCGGCGCCGAGCTCAGCGGCGGCCATGAGCGCAACCTCCTCGCAGTTCCCGGCCATCGTGTCGATGAGCAGGATGCCCGTGCGATAGGGATACCCGGAGACGGTGCGCGGCAGCCCCTCGAGGGCCTGCGCGACAGCGCGCTCGGGCTGAGCGCGCACGCCGGATCCGATGCCAGCGTAGACCTGGTAGGCGCCGCTGATGGCCACGGCGCACACGGCGCCCTTGGTGTCGCCGCGCTCGGTGAACTCGCCCGCCGTCGATGCACCGAGAACCTGCGCGCCGGGGAACGCCTCCGCCATGACGCGCGCCACGTCGCCGAGCGGCTGCAGGGTCGAGGCGAACACCATGACGAGCGCCGGGGCTTGGCCGTGGAGATCGTGCTGGAGATCGGCGACGAGACTCGCCGCCGCCGAGGCAGCAGAGCCCGTCGCGCTCGCCGTGATGACGTGCGTATTGGTATCCATGGTGACGCCCTCCCCAGAGCTCGTGATAGGCGGAGCGACCGCGACAGACCGCGCGAGGCCGACGGGTGTCGAGGCTACGCTACTTGGCGTTGGCGCAGCAGCGAAAGCCCGTCGAGTAGTCGTGGTAGCTGACGTCGTGCGCCACAGTGCGATAGCCGCAGCCGTCGCCGTTCAGGTGCGTGTCCTGGTAGTAGCCGCCGCGGAACGTTCCGCGTGAGCCGTCGTGGACCTCGGCCGTCCACTCGTGGAGGTTGCCGACCATGTCGAACACGCCGAAAGCGTTCTTGCACTTCGAGAAGCTGCCCGTGGGCGCCACGGTGTTGGGCGCCTCGTTGATGCGGGGATCGTTCATCGCGGCGTCCGAGCCGAAGGCGCCGTCTGGCCCGAGCTCGGGATGGTACGAGGCGAGGTTGGCGCGGCCGCTGTCATTGCAGTAGCCGCTCTTTCGCTCGTCGCCGTACGGGAAGGTGGTCGGCGTCTTGCCGCGGCACGCCTTCTCCCATTCCTCGCCGGTGCAGAGCCGCTTCTTCGAGCCCTTGCAGGCGGTCTCGGCCTCGACCTTCGAGATGTAGCCCTGGGGTTTGACGCCGCCGCGCGTGACCGCCTTCACGGTGAGCTTGGTGACCGGCAGCGTCGGCGCATGGGCGACCTCGGCCTTGCCTTGCACCTCGACGACCTGGGCCTCCCAGCGGTCGATGCAGTATGCATGCACCCCGGGGATGGCGACGTAAGCCATGCCGCTCGGGCACGGGCCGGGCTTGCCCTCCGAGGGGCTCGACGCGCCGGCCACGCAGCCGATCACGGCTCCGCTGATCAGGAGGACGAGGAGGCGCCGCGCGACCACGGGCAGGGCTTAGCCCAGCCGTCGATCCGGCGCAAATCGTCTGGCGGAACGGGACGAGGTGCGGGGCTAATGGTGCGGAATCAACCCGGTGAACCAGGCGGCTCCGGCTGCGGCGGCGACCACGAGGAACAGGACGACGCCGATCGCCGCCCCGCCCGGTCCGCCGCTCGCGTTCTTCGTCGGCGCGTGCCCACCGGAGCGCTGCGCGCTGTGCGGGCCAGAGCCTGGCTGGCTCGATCCCGGCGGCGGCATCGAGCCCGGGGGCTGCGAGTGATGCGTGAGCGGGCGCTGGAGGTGATTCGGGTGCGACGCCGGCGGCGGATTGGAGCCCGGCATCGGCTCCCCGTCCTCGAGCGCCGACAGGTTGCCGTGCTCGAAGACGTCGAGAGGCAGCGACGCGCGCACGGGGTCGAACCCGGGACGCTTACCGACCTCGCTGATCCCGATCTCGTTCGCCCAGTTGGTGGGATCGACGAAGCCGTCCGTGTTCAGCGGCGCGGCCGCTGCGGTCTTCATGTTTCCTGAAGCGGGCGCCCCGTCTTCTTTTAATGAAGTGAACTCGAAGAGCGCTTCTTCGATCAGCTTGTCGATGATCGAGCCTTGCGGCGGGCGGACGCGCTGCCTTTCGCGCATCGTCCCCTGCACGATGCCCGCGATGTCGTAGCTGCTGATCGGCTCGCCATAGGAGAACATGAACCGCGAGAGGTCCTGGCCCAGCTCACGGCTCGTGCCGTAACGCTGCAGCATGTCCTTCGCGAGCGCCTTGTTGACGATGCGCTCGAGCTCGGGAGGGACCTTGCGGTTGATCTGGGAGATGGCCGGGACCTGCGCGACCTGGACCTTCTTGACGGTCTGGAAGTCGGTGTCGCCGAGGAAGAGGCGCTGACCGGCGAGCAGCTCCCAGAGGATGATGCCCACCGCGAAGATGTCCGTGCGCTTGTCGACCTCCTGGCCGAGCGCGGCCTCCGGCGACAGGTACGAGAACTTTCCCTTGATGATGCCGGGCTCGCTCTTCTCGAGCTGCGAGCTCGCCTTCGCGAGCCCGAAGTCCACGATCTTCACCTCGCCGTACTTTGTCACGAGGACGTTCGGCGGAGACATGTCGCGGTGAACGAGGTTCATCGGCATGCCGTTGGGATCGCTCAGCTCGTGGGCGTAGCTGAGGCCCTTGCAGATCTCGTGGGCGATCCACGCGGCCGCCGGGACCGGGAAGTCTTTGCCCTGCTTCTTGACCGACTCGGCGATGCCCTTGAGGTTCGCGCCGTCGACGTACTCCATGACGATGAAGAAGGCGTTGTCACCGACGCCGATGTCGAAGACCTGCACGCAGTTCGAGTGCGAGAGCTGCGCGGAGAGGCGCGCCTCGTCGAGGAACATCGCGATGAACTTCTTCTTCTCGCTGAGGTGCGGAAGAACGCGCTTGATCGCGACTTGCTTGCGGAAGCCCTGAAGGCCCTCGCTCTCGGCGCGGAACACCTCCGCCATGCCGCCCGACTCGAGCTTCTCGACGACGCGGTATCTCTGCTGGCCGGATTCCGTCATACGCGCGCCCGCGAGGGCAAACCTGCGGAGGAGGGTGCCACCTGCGAGCGCAATGCGTCAAGAAGCCTAGGAGGGCATCGCTCTTCTCCCGTCCGCGCCGCGCCTGCCTAGCCCCCGCCTGCCTGGCCCCCGCCTGCCCCGCCTGCCCCCGCCTGCCCCGCCCCGCCCTCGGCATTGACATGCGAAGCGGCTTTCCTCGATGCTGCGCGCCAGTAGAGCTTCCATGCCCTCGCCCCGACACTTTGCGCGCACTTCCGGGCGTGGAGCGCTCCTCGGGAGCTCCGCGGTGTCGACATACGCGGCCGTTCTTCTCAGTTCCGGAGTGGCCTCCGCGCTCGAGCCCGAGGTAACGAGCGATACCGCCGTCCAGTTCTACGACGTGCGGAGCCCGACCGGCGAGACCGTCATCGCGCGCCGGCGGCTCACGACGACGCTCGGGGTCAGCGTCTACGATCTCTACGACACGCCGAGCGATCCCACCGGACCGACGCTCACCTTCCGCGCCCGCATGCGCTACGACGCCGACTACGGCGGGCCCGGCGCCGAGGTCGACCCGACGAGCCGCGGCGTCATCCCCGGCTTCGATCGCGGCCCTATCGATCTGATGTACGGCTACGTCGAAGGCCGTCGCTTCCTGAAGGGCTGGCTCGGCTTCAAGGTCGGTCGGCAGTACGTCGTCGATTCGCTCGGCTGGTGGTCGTTCGACGGCGGCCAGGTGAAGATCACGACGCCGTACTACTTCGCCGCCGAGCTCTACGGAGGGCTCGAGCAGCGCGGAGGCATGCCGCTCTCGACGCCGCGGTTCGAACGCGAGGGCATCTGGCGCGGGGATCGCACGGGTTACGACCCCGCGCTCTATCCGTCCTTCCAGCCGAACGACGTCGCGCCCGCCTACGGCGCCGCACTCGAGTCCGCCGGATTCCCGTGGCTGCACGGCCGGCTCACGTACCGCCGCGTGGAGAACACCGGTTCGTCCAACGTGACCGAGTTCGCGAACGGCCTGAAGCAGCCCGTGCAGTACAACGGCACGCGCATCTCGCAAGAGCGCATCGGCTACGGCTTCGACGGCACCCTCCCCGACATCGGCGGCGTCAAGGGCGGGCTCGCCTACGACCTCTACAACGCGAAGCTCGCGAACCTCTTCGCGTCGGTCGACGTCTACGCGTCCCGCAAGGTCACGCTGAGCCTCGACTACGACTATTACGTGCCGACGTTCGACGCCGACTCGATCTGGAACTTCTTCCTCGCGATGCCGATGAACGATCTCGGGCTGCGCGCCGCGTGGGACGCCACCGATCACTTGGCCTTCGCTGCCGGCGCACGCGCGCGCGCGTTCTCGGTGCAGACGCAGAACGAGAGTGTGGGGAACATCCCCGGCTCGTCGGCGACGTCGCCCTACGGCATCTCCGCGGGCAACTACTTCCCTTCCAGCAGCCTCGACATGATGGGCGGCGGCAACTTCTCCGCGCGCTGGCACTTCGGCGAAGGCGCGCTCGGTGCGCGCAGCACCGCCGACTTCGCGAGCAACGGCGAGCGCATCGGTCTGGACATCTTCGGTGAGCGCACGCTCGAGACCCGCTACATCCTCAGCGCGCGTGCCGGCCTCTGGCAGTGGGATGACAAGCTCCGTACCGATCGCGATGCCGTCAGCTTCCAGTACGTCGCGGGCGTCGGCTACAAGCTCTGGGCACGCTCGCGCGTCTTCGTAGACTTCGAGCACGACATGAATCGCATCTCGGGGCAGCGCTTCCGCGGCATGCTCTGGCTGTCCCTGGCAGTGAACAAGTGAGCATCGACGCTCATCCGCCGAAGCACGGCCGCGGCATCAACGCGATCGCGTACGTGGTGCTGATCGCCGCGCTGGTTCTCGCCGCGTGCACGGCGTTCGCGCAGGATCCCGCCGCGCCGGACACGAGCCCCGCCCCGGGGGCTGATGCCGCTGCTCCCGTGCCCGCGGACGACGGAGGCGCCGACGCGGCGATCGGTCCCGAGGCGCAGGCCTGGGCGACCGCCGGCGATCTCTCGTCGGGCCTCGCGCCGCTCAAGGACAACGGCTCCGTTCCGCTGAAGTGGCTGCCGCCCGGCGCGTTCGAGCAGGACCGCGGCCCGTCCGAGGCGGTGTTCCCGCCGCAGAAGCTGACCATCCGCTTCAACCATAAGCTCCACGTCGGTCGGCAGTTGGTCCAGTGCAAGACCTGTCACGCCGGCGCGACCACCAGCGAGTCGGTGGCCGATCGACTGACGCCGAAGGGCGCGACCTGCGACGCGTGTCACGGCACGAGCCACGACAATCTCAATCACGTCACGCCGGGAGACGACGCCACCGGCAAGTGCAACTTCTGCCACCTCGGCTACAAGGAAGGCGACGGCAACCTCGTCGCGAAGTTCGCCATCCCGCGGCCGAACATGGTGTTCAACCACAAGAAGCACGCGGCGCGGAACATCAACTGCCAGCAGTGCCACGGCGAGGTGCAGGAGCTCGAGCTTGCGACGCGCGATCAGATGCCGAGGATGCGCGGCTGCTTCAACTGCCACCAGCATCCCGACGCGGCCGCCCGAGGTGAAGCGAAGGCGTCGTGCGAGACGTGCCACATCAAGGGCGGCGCGACCGAGGGTGGCCATCTCAAGACTGTCTTCGCGAGCGGCGAGATGCAGCCCCCGCGCTGGCTCCACAACGCCCAGCACACGCCCGACTTCGTCCAGCGTCACAAGTACGTGGCGGCGAACGACTCGCAGTTCTGCGCCAACTGTCACAAGGAAGACTTCTGCACAGGCTGCCACGACGGCCGCGTCCGCCCGCGGAACATCCATCCCAACGATTACTTGAACATGCACGCAGTCGAGGGACGTCTCGCGACGCAGAAGTGCACGAGCTGCCACCGCGAGCAGAGCTTCTGCCTGGGCTGTCACCAACGCATCGGCGTCTCGATGAGCGGAGCGAACCGCGACTCGGGACGCTTCCATCCGCCGAAGGCCGAGTGGAGCGACCCGCCGCGTCGGCCCGGCCACCACTCGTTCGAGGCAAACCGGAACCTCAACGCCTGCGTGAGCTGTCATATCGAGCGTGACTGCGTGGTCTGCCACGGCGGACAGGGCATCGGCGGGGGCTTCAACCCGCACTCGGGCAACTTCGTCGGCGGCTGCGCGACGCAGTTCAAGCGGAACCCGCGCCCCTGTTACGTCTGTCACGACCCCAGCGCTTCGGTCTTGCAGAGGTGCCGGTGAAGCAGACGAGGCGGGAGAAACGCGATTCGGTATTGCCTTCGGAGGCTTGCGGGGACTATATCCGCGGCTCCTTCCCCCGCTCTCGCCCTCGTAAGGAGGCTTCCTGTGAAAGATCTCGTGCGGTACCTCTTGGAGAACCTGTACCTGGACTTCCAGGGGGAGATCTCCCTCGACACCGTGCGCCAGTTCCTTCGGGGGGACGACAGCCGCGAAGCGAAGGCGCTCCTGCAGAAGCTGATCGAGGACAAGGGCGTCGACGACTTGCTGATCACGCTGGCCGACGTGCTCAAGGAGCACATCCGCACGGGCGTGAACGAGCAGGTCATGCGCGAGCAGCTGTCGATGTACTCCGAGAGCTGAGACCGCGGCTCGCACGCGCGTTCTTCGTCGTCTCGATTCTTGCTGCCGCGATCGCGGCGGTGACCTCGTGTGACGCCGGAAAGCGGCACAAGCAGCAGACGCTCGGGCCGTACATCACCATCCTCGGCGCGAACGTGGGCGTCGACCGTATGCTACCCGCCGACGGGGTCATCCAGGTCGCGTTCGATCGCTATTTGCTGCCGTCGACCGTGAATCGGCAATCGATCCAGATCGTCGACGGCGCGCACAAGCCCTTGTCGCCCGACCTCGCGCTCGTCAGCGTCTACGATCCGGTCGCCCGAACCATCACCATCTCGGGACAGAAGCAGACGTGGCTGACAGAGGGCCAGCCCTACACGCTGGTCTTCCTCATCCCGGAAGGTAACGCCGACCAGGGAGGGCTACGCGCCATCGATCGCGCGACGCTCTCCCCGGATCAGGCGCTCGAGATCCCGTTCATCGTGGGACCCAAGGCGGGTACGCCAGCCGAGCCCACGGTGAGCTTCTGCCGTGACGTGCTGCCGATCTTCGCGTCGAAGTGCAGCCTCTCCACGTGTCATGGGACCGGCGGTGAAGCCGCGGCGAGCCTCGTCCTGGACACGAGCGCGGGCGTAGGTGCGACCGCGCTCAGGCGCATCGCGCAGGGATCGAACACGGGTCCGCTCTCCACGGCGCCGCCATCGGGTCAGAGTCGATTCGGCGTCGACATGCCGCTCATCGACCCCGGAAATCCCGGCAACAGCTGGCTGATGTACAAGGTCGACCTCGCGCGGCCACCGGGCATCGTCGATCCGACCGACAAGCTCGCGTGCACGGGCGGTCTGCTCGAGCAGAAGGTGCCGTTCGTGTTCGCGCCGCTCGCTCCGCAGGCGCAGCGCGCGGCCGACGACATCGAGCGATCCATCCTGTCGGACTTCATCCTCGGTCGTGAGATGCCGTTTCCTCTCGTGCCGAGCACGGGCGGCTACGCGGACGCGCCGCTCACGTTCGAAGAGCGCGAGACCCTGCGCATCTGGATCAAGAACCTCGTCCCCGGCACCGCGCTGCCGGAATGCGGCGGCTGCGGCCGCTACACGCCGCCGGACGCATCCGCGGGCGACGCCTCGCAGCCCGAGACCGGCGCGGGCGACGCGGGCGATGCCGGAAGCGACGCCGCGGACGCGGCCGACGGCGACTGAGCGCGCCCGAAGGCGATCAGCCGACGACGCGGTTACGGCCGCCGTTCTTGGCGGCGTAGAGGTTCTTGTCGGCCATCTCGTAGAGCATCTGCGGAGAGGTCACGCGCGCGTCGAACGTGATGAGCCCGACGCTCACCGTGCAGCCGAACTCCTTGTTGTCGACGAGGAAGCGCGCGGCCTCGACGATGGCGCGGACCTTGTCGGCCGCGATACGCGCGCCGGGGTTGTCGACCTCGGGAAGGAGGACCGCGAACTCTTCACCGCCCACGCGCGCGAGACAGTCCTGCCCGCGAAGCCGCGGCTTCACGACCATCGCGAGCTGGCGCAGCACGCTGTCGCCGGCGACGTGACCGTAGGTGTCGTTGACCTTCTTGAAGTGGTCGATGTCGAAGAGGATGAGCGAGAGCGCCCGGCGATAGCGCAGGCTGCGGTTGTATTCGCGCTCGAGGGCCTCGTTGAAGTAGCGACGATTGTGCGTCTGCGTGAGGGCATCCATCGTCATCAGGCGATAGATCTCCTCGTGGTAGTTCGCCTCGATGTTGTCGCCGAACATGTACTTGAGGATCGACCGACCGAGCTTGACCTGATCGCCGTCCTTGAGCGGCTGGCGCTTGACGTTGATGTCGTTGACGAACGTCCCGTTGGTCGAGCCGAGGTCCTCGATCATGTGGCGGCCGCCGTCGAACGTGATGCGGGCGTGATGGCGGCTGATGCTCTCCTGATCGATCGGCAGATCGGAGCGCGACGAGCGCCCGATCTCGAAGGTGGCCTGGCTCAGCGGCGCGCGCTTGCCCAGCTCGGGTCCGTAGATGACCACCAGGCACGCGCGGTCGCCGCTCGCGGAGACCTGGTTGAAGCTCACCATGTCGATCGCGGTGACGCGCTCGAAGGCCGGGTCGGACGGCTGCCGCTGCGGCTTCTCGTTGATGACAACGTCGGCCACGCCGGTAACACCTGCAAATCGGGGGTCTTTCGGATCCACGCTGGTCCGATGGTACCGCTATTTCGTCACGGGACGCAGCCCTGACCATTCGGGAAGGACATGGTGATGTCCTTGACCCAGTGGGACTCGCTGGCGCCGCCGGTGCCTGCGGTGAAGCCCCAGTGGCCAACGAAGGGCGTGTAGCCCGGGATGGCGTACTGGTT
This sequence comes from Polyangiaceae bacterium, assembly GCA_043747665.1. GTDB lineage: Bacteria > Myxococcota_A > Polyangia > Polyangiales > Polyangiaceae > Labilithrix. Next base: position 50,461 of record JAYTOQ010000105.1, read on the forward strand.
GATGTAGTTGGTCGCGTCGACCCAAACGCTGACCTTGCCGCCCGCCTCCAGCTTCACCCGCAAAACATGTTCGGCGGAGTTGCGGACGTCGGGAGTGAGGGTAACGGAGCGCACCAGCACCACGGGCACCCCAGCGTTCTGCAGCACCGAGAGGAACGGCACGGCGGGCTCGCCCGTGTTGAAGAACGTGTCGATGGCGACGGAGTACCCGGTCAAGCCGCCGATGCCATACGTCGATGCGCCGAGGCCCACTTGGTCGGTGTTCGAGCCCGCGACCCACGCGAACGTCATTCCGTCGGCGCCGTTCGCCTTCTGCTGGATCCAGAACTTCGCGCTCATGTCGAAGACGTCGAAGGTGTACGGCGCCGCCCACCAGAGCGCGCCAGCTTGATCGGGAGTGTCGGTGGTGAGCTGCGCCCAGGTCGAGACGCCCGCACCACCCAGCGTTGCCGAGCCGGCGAGCTGCCAGTGCGAGTTGATCGGCGACGAGAGCTGACCCGCCAGGTTCGCGGGGAGCTCGTCGATCATCCCGTTGCAGTCGTCGTCCTTGCTGTTGCAGGTCTCGGGCGCGCCGGGATGGATGGTGGCAACGGTGTCGTCGCAGTCCGCCGGGATGGCGCCGTGCGCGCACGCGTAGAAGCCGTCGTTGTCGGCGTCGAAGCCCTCGTCGATCTTGCCGTCGCAGTTGTCGTCCTTGCCGTTGCAGATCTCGGCCGCGCCAGGATGAATCGCGGGATCG
>JAYTOQ010000106.1:0-2036 GCA_043747665.1 Polyangiaceae bacterium
CGCTCGACGACAAGAGCAACCGCATCGCCGCGCGCATGCTCAAGAGCGCGAACCGGATGAGCCGGATGATCGGCGATCTGCTGGACCTCACGCGTACGCGTTCCGGCGACCGGATCCCGGTGGTCCGCGTCCCGATAGACCTCGAGCCGGTCTGCCGGCAGGTCGTCGCCGAGCTCGAGGGGATGGCGCGGGTCGGCAAGCTGCGCTTCACGGCGCAGGGTGATCTCCACGGCGAGTGGGACGGCGATCGTCTGGCTCAGGTCCTCTCCAACCTCGTTCGCAACGCGATCCAGCACGGGGCGCCGAACGACCCGATCCTGCTCGTCGCGCGCGATGACGGCGATGCCGTCTGCGTCACGGTCCACAACTGGGGGCCGCCCATCGCCGAGCGCGCGCTGCCCACCATCTTCGAGCCGATGATGCGCCACGTCGTCGACGAGAAGACCAATCCTGGGCTCGGGCTCGGCCTCTACATCGCGTCGCAGATCGTGCTCGCGCATGGCGGGACGCTCGAGGCGACGTCGACGGAGGAGCGCGGCACGACCTTCCTGGCTCGGCTTCCGCGCCGTGTGCCGCGGACCGAGCGAACGCGCGCTGCGGATGTGCCGTGACCGATCGTGCCGGTGCGGGTTGCGTCAGGCGAGAGCGCGTCCTACGTTGCGGGTGCCAATCACGAATCGGGGGCGATCGGCTTCGACGGAGATCTCGACCAGCTTGCTGCGTGCCGTGGGTCTCGTGAAACCACGTAAAAACTTCGCGGGAAACACAATTGCGAACGATAACGCAATTGCTCTCGCTGCCTAAACAGCAGTCCTGAGAGCCGGTCGACCCAGGGCCTGCCAGTGCCTTGGAGAAGACCGTCAACAAACTGGCTGCTCCAGAGCTCGGGTTACCGGGGCCGCGGCTAAGACAAGCAGGTGACTAGTCCCGAGGAGAGCGCGCCGACCCGCGCAAATTGGGATGAGATAAACGGCCGGATACGCACGTAGACGCAGTTGGCCTCGAAATTTTCGGACCCGGGTTCGATTCCCGGCGCCTCCACCACTCAACTACGCGGAACGATTCCGCTTCGCCTCTGACGGGAGATCCGTCTCCAGAATATCTCCACGGCCGCCTCCTCCGGCCACCTCGGCCCACGCACGATCGAGCAGCGCGATAGCCGCGCCGCGCGTCGTCGGGGACAAGTGCATGTACTTCATCGTCGTCGTGATGTGGCTGTGCCCAGCGAGCTCCTGAATGGCAAGAGGAGGCGCGCCCTCGGCCGCGAGCGTCGGGCCTCGCGCTGGGCACCGCCTGGGCATGCGCGGCGGAGGCGATCTACAGATCTACGACGTGACCGGTGCCGACCGCATGGAACGCGAGTGTGCGGGCACGGCGCCGGCGTCACGCGTCGAGACGGTGTAGCCAGCGGAGAGTCCTGCGACCAGCACGCGCCCGGAGGGATCGTTGCTGGCGGCGCGAGGTGAGCCGCGCGACCACGTCTCGGTAGCCGTCGCTGCCGCGCGCGGCTATGTACGGCGTCATGTCCAAGCGTGATCTTCTCATCGTCGCCGGGGACGCGGCCGAGCGCCTCGAGCGGCACGGCCTCGTGGCTTGTGGGCGTCGTGAGAATGGCGTCACGCGCGTCGACTTCTGGGCTCGCGACGGCAAGGCGTATCGCCACGAGCTGAAGGACGAGGCCGTGACCGTCGACGACGTCGTCCTGACCTGCCTCCGCGTCGCTGGCCTCGGACCGTCGGCATCGCACAGCTCGCAGCTGAGCTGACCGCGACTCGGCGAGTCAGGAGCGGTTCCGCAGAGGAATGCCTCGACGATCGAGCATCAGCTCCGCGAGAGGAGCGAGCGCTGACTCCTGCGCCGCCGCCGTCGGGTCGAGCAGCACGATCAGGTGGTCCTGCGCGCGGCTCGTCGCGACGTGCAGCAGGTGGGGACGCTCCGCGAGCCATCGGAGATGCCGACGTTCGGTCGCGGCCACCGAGAAGATGACGACGCGCCGCTCGCCGCCTTGCAGACGGTGGACCGTGCTCACGAGAACG
>JAYTOQ010000107.1:0-5912 GCA_043747665.1 Polyangiaceae bacterium
CACTTTGCCGGTGGTCGTGGAGTTCTTGCCGGTCGCGCCGACGATGACCGCGAAGTCGGTCTTGACCTTGAGGACCATCGGGACCTCGCCGACGAGGAACGCCTGCTTGTACGAAACCCCGGGAAATACCAGCTTGTTGTAGCCGACGGAATTCTCGCTGATGCCGACCTCCCACGTGAGATCGGCGTCGCCGGTGGCGTGGACGTCGAAGCCCTCGGGGTCGGTGACGCGATTGTTCACCGATGCGCTGAACGCGGTCTGGAGGTCATTCAGCGTGCCCACCGCATGCAGCTTCGCGAAGAGGCCGCCGGTGTCGCGACTGATGGTGATGTCGTACTGGAGCGCGTTCGCGCCGCCGCTGATGTGCTTCTCGACCTGCCAGCCGTCCTTGGCGAGGCCCTTGATGCTGTCGAGCAGGCTCTTGCCGAGGCCGACGCCTTGCGGGCGGAGGCCGAGCACATGGCTCTGCGGAGCGGCTCCACCGGCGGCGGGAGTGGCGGGCGGCATCGCGTCCGCAGGCGCCATGGCATCGGCGGGCTTCGCGGCGGCCGGCGCGCGGACGTCGAATTCGCTCGGGTCGTCCTCGAAGGGGGTGTCGAAGCTCGTGGTGCCGGCGATGGCGATCTTGCCGTTCTCGATGAACTCACCGAGATCGAACGGCAGGCGCTCGACGACGAGGTGGTCGCCTTCCTCGGTCACGGTCCCCACCTTGAGGACGCCGCGACCCTTGATCACGGTGACCGACCCAGGCTTCAGCCAATCGGCGTTGCGGGCGTCGAGCTTTACCCAGACGTGCGGGCCCTCGTGCGGCATGACCATCGCGTCCCAGGCGGAGGCACGCATCTGCTTCACGTCGGTGCGGAGCTCGAGGTTGCCCGATGCGACCGTCGGAGTGCCGGGGATGGTCGATGACAGCTGCGGGGACGCGGAGTCCGTGCTCGAGCTGCAGCCCGCGGCCGCGAGCATGGCGGAGGCGAGACCGAGCGAACGGAGCAGCGTGAACGAGCTGAACGAGGCGAACGGGGCGAACGGGTTGAGAGTGCGGGAGTGCATGACGGTAGAAGCTGGGCACCTGCTTCCGCGCACGTGAGTCGCCCCTCGGGGTGACAAGCCGCGCCCGCACCCGTGCTATCACCTCGCTTCGTGACCAGCGTCGCCTCCCTCACGAAGCGTGCCCACGTGCTCGACGTGCCGTTCGCCATGCGCGGCGTCGCTGCGGCGAGCGGCGCGCGCTGGGATGCCGAGCACGGCGTGTTCGTCTTCCAGGGCGACAAGCTGCCTCGGCCGCTCGCGCCGTTCCGCGCGCTGCCGTACTCGTGGGAGCTGCACGTCGAGCGCGAGCTCGCGGGCGCCAAGGCTGCGCGCAACGCCGCGGCGCGCGACCCTGCCGCGCCCGCGATCGTGCTGCGGCCACACCAGGAGGAGGCGGCGAAAGCCATCGTCGCTGCGCGCACCGCGGGTCGCGCGGGCTTTCTTCTCGCCGACGACGTTGGGCTCGGCAAGACCATCTCCGCGTGGGAGGCGGTCCTCCGCATGAAGGGAACGAGCATCGTGCTCGTTGTGTGTCCGCTCGCGGTGGTCGCGCACTGGCGGCGCACCATCGAGGCCATGGGCGACGGCGGGCGAGACGTGATCATCCTCAACTACGATCGCCTCGGGAAGCTCTTCGAGGTCAGCGCCGCCGCGCGCAAGAAGATCCGCACCAAGAAGGGCCTCGCGCGCGCCGGCACCGCGCCGGAGATGGACGTCGTCATCTGGGACGAGAGCCATCGCTGCAAGAACCCCACGGCCGCGCGCTCCAAGCTCGCCGCGAAGCTGAATGCGAGCGCCGGCTTCCGCTTGTGGCTCTCGGCGACGGCGGGGCAGAACCCGCTGGAGCTCTCCTACCTCGCGCCGCTGCTCGCGAGCGTCACCGGAACGCGCGCGGCGGATCTGAAGGATTTCGAGCAGTGGTGCCTCGACCAAGGCCTTGGCGTCACCCGTGGCGCGTACGGCAAGTGGGACTGGCGTGCCGATCCCGCCGACTGCGAGAAGGTCCGGAAGATGCTGTTCGAGCCGAGTGGGGGCGGGGGAGCGGGCGAGAAGGGGATGACCGCCGGCATCCGTCGGCGCCCCGAGGACATCGCGGGCTGGCCCGCCATCAACCGCATCCTCACGCCCATCGATCTCGATGGCGAAGCGCGCTCGCTCTACGATCAAGCCTGGACCGAGTTCCGGGAAGCGATGGAGCTCGCGCCGCGTGGTCGCGATCCCAAGTCGGCGCTCGCCGCCACGTTGCGCCTCCGCCAGAAGAGCTCGCTCATTCGCGCCCAGGGCACCGTGGAGCTCGCGCGCGAGCTACTCGAGAACGGCCATCAGGTCGCGATCTCGGTGGCATTCCTCGAGACGCTCGAGGCGCTGCGGGCGTCGTTCGAGAGCGGCCTCGGCAGCGTGCCCTGCGCCGTGATCCACGGCGCGATCCCCGCATCGCAACGAGAAGAGGAGCGCCTGCGCTTCCAGCGCGGCGACGCGCGCGTCGTGCTCTTCACCGTCGAGGAAGGGATCTCACTCCACCAGGGCGAGGATCCGAAGCACGGCATGAAAGGCGACGTGCCGCGCTCCGAGATGATCCACGATCTTCGCTGGTCGGCCATCCAGATGGCGCAGATCGAGGGCCGCTGTCATCGCGATGGGCGCTTCGCGCAGGTCTACTGGGCCTACGCCGCCGACTCGATCGAGGAGCGCATCGCGCAGGTGGTGGCGCGGCGCATCCAGTCGATGAAGGAGATGATCGGCGACGACCTCGAGACGCTGCGCGAGATCGAGCGCGTGCTGTTCGGAGATGGGACATGACGAATGAGCTTCAGCCCGCGGTCGCGCTCGTTCCCGGATTCTTCGGGTTCGATCATCGCCAAGCGCGGACGTACTTCGCCGATCGCTTCGTCGCCAGCCTCCGCTCGGGTCTGGAGGCACGAGGGTTTGCGCGGGTGCCGGTGGTCCCGCTCTCGACGCTGCCGATCGCTAGCCTGCGTCGCCGACAGGAGGAGCTCGTGCGGGAGCTCACGGTGCTCGAGACGACTAGCGACGAGTCGCAGCGGCTCGGCGGTCCTCGCCACTGGCATCTCGTCGGTCACAGCACCGGCGGCCTCGATGCGGCGCTGCTCCTACGCGACGCTCCGCTCGCCGAGGGCGCGACCGGCACGATCTACGGAAACGCGGGGTGGGGGAAGGCGAGCGATCTCGTCGAGCGCATCCGTAGCGTGACCTCCATCGCCGCGCCGCACTTCGGCAGCGCGCTCGCCGAGTGTCCGCTCGCTCGCCTCGGTCGCCTCCAACCGTCGCTCGCCGCGCTTCGCGACGCGGCGTGGGGCGCGCTCGACGTCGCGCGCCGTGGAGATCTCTTTGGCCGTATCGACTTCGCGAGGAGCGCGATGCCGGGGTTGAGCAAGACGCCGTTCTTCGTCGCCGAGCTGCTCTTCAAGAACGACCTCGCGAGGGACCTGCGCCCTGCGGTGCTCGTGCCGCTGTCGAGCCGCCCGGTGCGCGGCGACATGAAGGGCCGCGTCTTCTCGGTGGCGACCATCGCGCCGCGGCCCGCCGCCGATCACTCCGACAAGCTGTTTCGCGACATGTGGACCTGGACGCACGATGCGGCGTCGCACGTGGCGATGCCCGAGCCGCTGCTCCCGTCGCCCCCTGCGCGCGGCCTCGACGATCTCACGCTGAGGCTGGAAACCCAGCGCGGATTCGCGCTGCCGGCCATCGGTCCCGGCGACAACGACGGCGTCGTGAGCACGCAGCGCCAGGTCCTCGGCGAGCCCATCGCGCTGGTGATCGGCGATCACGTGGACGTCCTCGGTCGCTATCGACGCATCTCGGAGCTCGACGGCAAGGTGGTCGATCCCGGCCTCCTCACGAGCGGCGCCGAGTTCGGCGACGACGAGTTCTTCGGCCTCGTGGGCCGGGTGGCCGATCGCATCGCGAAGGTACTCGGGTCCGACCGCTGATCAGCGGTCGTGCGTGGGGATTCCGCCGCGCGGCGCGATCTCCACGATGGCCTTTGATGCCTCCTTGTAGCGGCGGCGCATCTCGTCGGCGAGCTCGGGCCGCTTTCGAACGAGGTCGTCGGCCTCCCTGGGATCGGCCTCGAGGTCGTAGAGGGCGAAGCGTACGTCGTTGCCGAAGGCAATCAGCTTGGTGCCCTCGTGAACAAGCGCGCGACGGCGCTCGTTGTACTCGTCCTCGGGGAGATCGACGATCACGTCACGGGGAAGCGGCGCGGCCCCGCGTAGCTCGGGAACGAGGCTCGTGCCGTGCAGCGCTCGGATGGGCGCGGCGCCGAGGAGCTCGAGCACGGTGGGCGCGACATCCGCATGGCCACGCGGCGTGGCGATGACGCGCGGCGGAAGGCCAGGCACGTGAACGAAGAGCGGCACGTGGACGAGCTCCTCCCAGACCTCGTGGGCGTGACGCGTGATGCCGTGCTCGCCGAACGCCTCGCCGTGGTCGGCGGTCACCATGACGGCGGTGCGCGCGGCCCAGGGCTGCGCGTCGATCCAGTCGAGCAGCTTGCCGATCCAGAGGTCCGTGTAGAAGACCTCCTCGTCGTAGAGATCGCGCGGCCGCTTGCCGAAATGTGGGCTCTCGGCGTGCGTCTTGTACTCGTCGTGCGGGTCCATGTAGTGGAACCACGCGAAGAACGGCTTGCTCCCGGCATCCGGCGGCGCGCTCGCCGCGATGTCGCCCAGCATCTCGATGGCGAGCGGTGTCAGCTTGTCGCTCGTCACGTAAGGATCGGTCTGATAATCGAAGGCGATTCCCGGGACGATTCGCCATTTGCGGAATCCGTATTCGAAGCCCGATTGGTCTTTACCGAAATACGCGTGGGCGTGTCCGCCTACGCACGGGATATCCGCGCTGGCCAGCGAAGTGCAGATGAAGTCCTCTGGATTCAGGTACTTCGTGAAGAAATACCCGGTGCGCGCCAGCTCCGACGGGTAGCGGCCGGTCAGCAACCCGGGAATGCTCTTCGACGTGAAGGACGATGTCGAATAGGCACGGGAATAGGATATCGACTTTGCGTGCAGCGCGCTGAGGCGCGGGGCGATGGGGCGCTCGTAGCCTGCCCACGGCATGTCCGCGCGTAGGCTGTCGATGCTGAGGAGAACGACGTTCCACGGCTGGTTGGCGACGGCCGCGGTCGGCGCTGCATCGGCCTTCGCGAGCGGCGTGAGCGCGGGCGCGGACCCGGACGTCGCGGGGCCGGCGTCACTCGCCTCGGTTCGCTCTCGCGCTCGCGGCGGCGCGTCCTTCGAGCACGCGACGCCGAGCACGCACATGGCAGCGAGCGCCGTCAGCCTGGTCATGCGGCGAGCTTGGTACCACATCTCAGCCGCGATCGCGCTCGCGCACCACGGCTACGCCACGTGGGCCGTCCACGAGAATGCGGAGGCCCGCGAAGCGCGGCAGGTAGGAGAGTGGCGGGGGCGTAGCGCGGCCGCCCTTCACCTTGCGCAGCGTGACCTGGCGGCGATCCAGGTCGTATTCGGCCTCGTAGACGGCGTCGCCGACGTCCACCACCGTCGGGAAAGCCTTCTCGAGCATGGAGCTCGTCTCGAAGGGCAGCTCGGGGAAGGTGAGGTCCTTCGCAGAGAGCATCGCGAGGTCTTCGCCGCTCTCCACGCCGAGCTCCACGAGGCGCCGCGCGACCCATTGCTCGAGCGTCGGCGCCGGCTCCTCCCACGCGAGGCCCGCGGCGTGACCCTGCTTGGCGAGCTGGCCGGCCAGCGTGCGCATGGCGAGGCGTGCCTTCGTGGTCGCAAGCGTGCCGCCGCGGAAGATGCTGCCGCGCAAGAACAGCTGCGCGATCGCCTCCCGGGCGACGGGGCCCACGGGCACCCCCTCGCGTTCGGCGATGACGCGCTCGGCGTAGA
>JAYTOQ010000108.1:0-6972 GCA_043747665.1 Polyangiaceae bacterium
TCGGCGCGGCGACGCGGCTCGGCGTCGGGTCGCTCGATGCGGCGGGCGCCGGCGCGCGCGTGAGCGAGGCCCGCAAGCGGCCGAGCGGCGACGCTCCGCTGGGGGCGCGGCCATCGGCAGGGAGCGCGGCGAAGGCGAAGGCGAGCCCGAAGGCGCGGAAGCGGCCGTTCGCGGTCGCGCTGGTGACGGCGGCGCTGGCGACGCTCACGGGGGTCGGCGTGACGTTCGGGGTCATCGCGACGCTCGACAAGAAGCCGCCGCCCGTCACGCCGGTCCCGGAGCCGACGACGTCGACGAGCAGCGCGAGCGCGGCGAGCGCCGCGAGCGCCGCGCCTTCGGGATCGGCCACCGCAGCGCCGTCGACGATGCCCTCCGCCGCACCGTCTGAAGCTGGCGCAACGCCCTCTGCGTCGCAGTCCAGCGCGCCGCTCTCGACCGCGTCCGCGAAGCCGGGTACGCCTTCGACGACGGTACGGAACGGCGGCGGGGTCACGCACCCGGTGCCGAGGCCGTCCTCGACGAAGCCTCTCGACATCCAGCGCGACCTCCCTTGACCCAGCCGCCGCCGTTCACTCTGTTCACTCTTCGCATCGCTCTTCGCATCGCTCGACTCCTGGCGATGGTGATCACGATCGTCGCCGTGTCGCGCGTGGCGCGCGCCGACGAGGCCGCGGCGCGCGTGCATTTCCGGAAGGGAGTCGATCTCTACGATCGCAAGCAGTACGCACCGGCGCTCGATTCGTTTCGAGCCGCGTACGCTGAGAAGCCGTCGGCGGGCATCAAGCAGAACATCGGCCTCTGCCTCAAGGGCCTCGGTCATCCCATCGAAGCCGCGACCGCCTTCGACGAGGCGCTCGACGAAGGGGGAGGGGGGATGGGGACTGCTGAAGGGACGCTGAAGCCCGAGGTGCGCGCTTCGATGGAGCAAGAGCTCGTCGCGCTCTCGAAGGTGGTCGCAACGGTGCGGCTCAAGGTAGTCGCTGCCGCGGACAAGCGGCCGATCGACAACGTCGTGGTGACCGTCGACGGCAGCGCGCTGTCGCCGGCGGCATTGCGGCGCCCGGTGCGGCTCGAGCCAGGCATCCACGTGTTCACGGCGCATGCGGAGGGCCTCGCCGATCCTCCCGAGAAGAAGCTGTCGATCCTCGCGGGCTCGCCCGTCGATGCCACCTTCGAGCTTGGCGTGCCGCAGGGGGTGCTCACGATCCGACCGAACGTGCCGGAGGCCGTCATCCAGATCGACGGCGCCGAAGTGGGGCGCGGGACGTGGTCGGGAAAGCTCCCGGCCGGCACGCACCGCGTGACGGTGAATGCGCCCGACTACCAGACGACGACCGCCGACGTCGTGGTGTCGTCGGGAGTGAGCGTCGAGTACCCGATGACGTTGCTGCGCCCGGGCGATCTCCCGCCCGTCTACAACCCGCCGGTGCGCCGTCCTCCGCCGGAGCTGAAGAGGCGCTACATCGTCCCGATGCTGGCGTACGAGGGCCAGAGCCTCACGCTCACCGAGGTCCTCGGCGAGCGCGCGGGCGGGACGAAGCGCTCGTTCAGCGGTGCTGCGGTCGGGCTGCGCGTGGGGTACCGGGTGTCGCGCGGCTTCGGATTCGAGGCCATCGGCGGTGTTGGCCAGACCGGCACGACGTATGCGATCACGAACGCCGCGGGGCAGAGCAGCACGACCGTGACGCACTGGGAGGTCGTGCCGGCGCTGCGGTTCGCGACGAACGGCCCGGTGCGCTTCACGCTCGGCACTGGGGTCGGCCTGCATGGCACCTTCGTCAACGCCGACATCAAGACGGCGGCGGGCCTCACAGGCATGCAGAGTACACACAAAGCCTCGGGCCTCTCGGCGACGTGGCTCATCGATCTCGGCATGCAGATCGACATCGGCCCGACGTTCCTGGAGATCGCGGGCATCTTCGATACCTACGGAGTGGGAACGGTGCGTGACGACACGACGCACGACCGCTTCTTCCTCGCATCGCCGAGCACGCGCGGCGGGCTGCGCGTGGGGCTCGGGCTGCAATTCTGATCGCGTGGGTCGGCCCGCCGCAGCCTTCTTGGCCGCCGCATCGGATGGCGTGAAGCTTGCGTGACGTACCGCGAACCACGGAGACGATCATGGAAGCCGACGAGCTGTTCAACCACGCACTGACCAGCCTCCCCGAAGCGGTGGGCGATCTGCTGCGCGCAGGTCGTGACACGCGGAATTTCATCTTTGCGAGCTTCGACGGCGCGAGCGAGCTCGGTATGGCTTTGATCGCGTCGGATCTAGCGGGTGACCTGGGCATCGAGGGCGACGCTGCGAAGTCCGAAGTGGCGCAGATGAATTGTGCGGCGAATCAGCGTGGCGAGGAGCTGGTGGTGTCGATGATGGTGACCAAGGAGATCCTCACGCGCATTCTCAAGGCGTCGAACGTCGATGCCGAGACGCGCGTCGCCGTCGCGCTTTGGCTCGCACGCCAGGTCACGGTGGGGCATTTTCGCGTCGTCGCCATCGCGGGCGACCAGGTCCGCGCCGCCACCGTCGACGGCGTCTCGGACCTGGACGACGCGCCGGTCTCCTCGTCGCTCCTGAACTAGGTCGATCGAGCCGCTGATCGCGCGATAAGAAAGAGCTATTTACAGCCGGGGAGGGGGACGGTACGTAGGGGCGTTCGTCTGGTCCCCGTCGTCTAGAGGCCCAGGACCGCGGCTTTTCACGCCGCTAACACGGGTTCGAATCCCGTCGGGGACGCCCCCGGAACCCCTCGATGGTCCTGCGAGGGGTTTTCTCTTTTTGTGCGCCACGCCCTGCCGAGTCCGGACGTCCGAACGCCGAGGTCCGGACGTGCGGACGTGGCGATCAACCCCCGAAGAAGCAGGCTGAGGACGACACTTCCTCGCACTGGCGGTCTCGGCGGCGCCACCTCCGCATATCCGGGGCGCGGGCTCGCCGCGCGGTAGACGTCGACCTCCATCAGCCTCGATTCGACCGGCAAGCAGCAGGCCCCTACGAGAGGTACGCTGCTGCCGCGATGAGTACACCTGCGCCGTCGCTTCCGGTGCCAGACGCTTCTCAAGGACGCGTCTCGGTAACCGGCCGCAATCTCCCTGCGTTCGCCCTCGTGGCGGTCGCTCTCATCAGCCTGCCGCTCGAGCAACGCAGCGCTGGGCCCGGCGATACGCTAGGCGACGTCCTGACCGTCGGAGGGGTCGCTGCTGTCGGCGCCGTCGCATCGCTCGTCTACGGCGCGGTCGAGCGTGATGCGGCCCGGGCGGAACGCGTCCGACTCGCGGCCTGGGTCGTCATTCGGTTCTTCCTCGCGTTCGAGCTTACGCGCTACGGCATGGCGAAGCTGGTCGGGATGCAGTTTTATCCGCGCTACTACCAGTTCGATTCGCGCGTCGCCGACCTGAAGCCGATGCATCTCGCGTGGAGCTTTTTCGGCCACGGCTACGGCTACCAGGCCATCAGCGGCGCCATGGAAGTTGTCGGCGCCGTGCTCCTCTGCTTCCGCCGTACGACGACGCTCGGTGCATGCGTGCTGTTTGCGGTGATGACCAATGTGGTTCTCGTCAACGTCTACTACGACGTGCCCGTCAAGCTGTTCTCGAGCACGTACCTCGTCATGTCCCTGTACTTGCTGGGGCTCGAATGGCGTCGCTTCTGGGCATTCTTCATCACCGATGGCCCCGTCGCCCGGCGGGTCTACCTCGCGCCTCCTGCCAGGGCGCGCAGCAAACGGCTCGAGGTCGCGCGTGCCGCTGCAGTGGTGCTCGTGCTGGTCGTTCCAGCTTGCAGCGTCCTCCGCGAGGCGTCCCAGCACCGAATCTTCACCGAAGAGGCACTCGTGGGTGCGTGGAGCGTCGACCGGCGCTCGGGCCTCGACGACGTGGTCTTGGTCGGCGAGACGTCCTCGCCGTGGGACAAGGTGTACTTCGAGAAGGGCGACTACGGGTTCATCCGGGTCGGCACGCAGCGCGTTCGCTTCGACATGAAGGTCGATGAGCCCGCGGGAAAGGTCAGCCTGACGATGTTCGGCGGCCGCGAGTCTCCGGCGCTCGAGGGAACGTTCGAGCGCCACGAGCGCGCGTTGCATATCGAGGGCACGCGTGCGGGCAGGCCCTTTTTGCTCGACCTGACGAGGGACCTTCCGCGTTGAGCGGCGCTCTCGGCTTCCCGCGTCCAACGTGCCGGCGCTGGCCGTCCCCAAGAGGGCGCCGAGCGGGGCGAGAACGCTTATTCTTCGATGCGCAGCGTCGTAAGCTCGAGTGCCCTCGGAGCGCCGAGCGCGCGCTCGCCGACGTCCGCGACGTAGCTGAGGTGGGGGGTGCGGCTTTCGCTCATCGTGCTGATCACGGAGCATCTATGCACCGGCTTCGGCAACGAGCACCTCGCGGATGTCGGCCCCGAGACCAGTCGAGTCGCGGACGTGACAGCGATGACCAAGAGCACCGCAACGCCGCTCAGAGCTGCAGGAGCCTCCGCGCCTGTCGCCTGCGTATCTCAAGACGCGCCCCGGTCATGACCCCGCGGCGCGTGCTCGCGCCAAGATTGAGCGCACCACGTTCGTCTTGGCTTCTGCGTAGTGTTGCGTGAACTTCCACTCCAGCTTCGCGAGCTCGCGCTTCTCGGCGGCGTAGAGATCGCGATCCTCCGCATGCGCTCGGAGCCAGTCGCGGAACAGAAGCATCTGATCAATCTCTGGGCACCCAATAGTGAAGACGTGGAGATTGATGTCCGTGTCCGGGCCTTTCAACATGCGATGCTCGAACCACTGCGGCTCGCGAATGCGGAGCACATAGCCAGCCCTCTCCATCTCCGGAAGGTAGGTCGCCTCGTCCGACGAATCCGGAACGGCGAGGATCATGTCGATGATTGGCTTGGCCGGAAGGCCAACCACCGACGTCGACCCCGCATGTTCGAGAAGCGAGACTCGTGAGCCGAGGACGGATCGAGTCCGCGCCGCTTCGCGCTCGAACAACGATGGCCATTCGGGATCGTAGTCGCGGACGAGAATCAGACTTGTCAGCGGCTTCAGCTCACCGACGGTGTAGGCCCTGATCTGTTCTTCCGTCGTCGTCGTCGTCGTCGTGTTCGACGGCGGCTCGCTCTCGTTCTCGGCGACCATGGCTTTCGCCCAACACTACCGCGAAGCGCGGTGCCGGCGAAGCGTGCGACCTGCGGTGGTAGCCCTCTGCCGAATGAGAGCCTCCGTCCTCGGTCTTGGGTTGCTGTTCATTATGGGGTGCGCGTCGGCCGGAGCGCTGAACGACTCCTTGGCACGCACGGCGGCGGCGAATGCGCCCGGCGCAACCGTAGCCGTGACCGTCCTCGACCTTTCGACAGGCGCACGCTCCTCTGTTCACGGTGACCTGCGGCTGCCGATGATGAGCGTCTTCAAGCTGCCGCTCACGGTCGCGGCCCTCGACGCGGTCGACAGGGGCGAGCTCACGCTCGCTCAGCCGATCCCGATCGCCGAGGACGAGCTCGTGCCGGACGTCAGCCCGATTGCCGAGGCCTGGAAGAAGGGCGAGCACGCGCCGGCGCTCGAGGTCGTGCTGACGCGCATGATCCAGGACAGCGACAACACGGCGGGCGACAGGATGGTGAGCGTGCTCGGCGGGGCGGCAAGGGTCACGTCACGCCTGCGCGCGCTTCGCGTCGAGGGGGTCGATATCGGCGAACCCGAGATCCACATCTTTGCGCGTCTGTCGTGCCCCGGCGTTGCGACGCCCGCTGGCGGATGGACACCCCGAGGCTGGAGCATGCAGCCCATGCCGCCGCAACTGCACTTCCGTAATCGAAGTTCAGAGTTGGGAATTGGCTTACTTAAATATCGCTATCTCTCATCTGGCGCTTGAACGTTGTTCAAAGAGAAGCTAACGCCTTTGTCTCGCACTGATCTTGCCCCGGTTTTGTGGACACCCAACGAGGCCCGCGATGAGCTGGCCTGGAGGTGTTCATGGCATCGAAGAAAGAGAAGCGGAGGCGCTTCACGCCCGAGTACAAGGCGGAAGTCGTCGCGCTCATGCAGAAGGGTGGAAAGACGGCCGGACAGGTCGCTCGTGATCTCGACCTGACCGAGACATCGGTGCGCGCGTGGTTGCGACAGGCCGAAATCGACGATGGCAGAGGGCCGGCGGGAGCGCTGACGACGGCCGAGCGCGAGGAGTTCGCCGCTCTCAAACGAGAGAACAAGACTCTACGCATGGAGCGAGAAATATTAAAAAAAGCGACGGCCTTCTTCGCGAAGGAGACGACGTGAAGTTCACGTTCATCGCCGCGCAGAAGGCCTGGGCTCCGGTAGCTGTACTATGCAAGGTTCTGGAAGTGTCGCGTAGCGGCTTCTACGCATGGGACGAGCGCGGACGGTCGACGCGCTCAAGCGAGGACGCCAAGCTCGCCGTGCACATCCTCGCGGCGTTCAAGACCGGCCGCGGCGGCTACGGCAGCCCGCGCGTGCAGGAGGAGCTTCTCAAGGCTGATGGCATTGCCGTGAGCCGCAAGCGCGTCGCCCGCATCATGCGCGAGCTTGGCCTCGTGGGCCGCAAGAAGCGGCGTTTCAAGGCCACGACGGACTCGAAGCACAACCTGCCCGTCGCCGAGAACGTCCTCGACCGCAACTTCGAGGTCGACGCGCCCGACGTCGCGTGGGTGACGGACATCACCTACGTCTGGACCGCGGAGGGATGGCTCTACCTCGCCGCGATCCTCGACCTGTTCTCGCGTCGCGTCGTCGGCTTCGCGATGAGCCAGCGCATCGACCGCGCGCTCGTCCTTGAGGCTCTCCGCGCCGCCGTCGGGCGCCGCGTGCCGAACGCCGGTCTCATGCATCACTCCGACCGCGGCTCGCAGTACGCCAGCGGTGACTACCAGGACGCGCTCGACGAGCTCGGCGTCGTCTGCAGCATGAGCCGCAAGGGCAACTGCTGGGACAACGCCGTCGCCGAGAGCTTCTTCGCCACCCTCAAGACCGAGTGCGTCTA
>JAYTOQ010000109.1:0-1767 GCA_043747665.1 Polyangiaceae bacterium
ACGGGACGGATCACCTCGGCGAGCACGTTGTCATAGGTGAACATCCAGGTTCTCGCGTCGCTCGGGGACATGGTCGCCGGGCGGAGCGCGAGAAGCGCCTTCGCGTTGCGACGCAGCTCCGGCGTCATCACGACGTGAGTCTTGTAGGCCGCGTAACTGCGATAGTCCGGTGACTGTCGATCGACGAACGTGACGCCGGCGCCGTGGAGCGCCATCGCGGCCGGGGCGAAGAAGTGCTTGTCGAAGATCGGCGCCCAGCAAACGCCGTAGCTGTTCGCGGTGTCCTCCGACGGCGGCCGCGTCGCGAGCAATGCGGTCATCTGGGCGTCGGAGACCTCCGCGATGGGCCGCGCGAGCTGCGGCTGGAGCTCGTTGAGCACCCAGCTCCAGTAACGAAGGGAGCATGCGGCCTCCGGCGTGGCGCCGGCATCGCCGGTATACGCAGCCTCGCTCGTGGACGAGGCGTCGGAGGCGCCGGCCGAGCAGCCGACCAGCGCGGACGAGGCGAGAGCAGCGAGACCGGCGACAGCAGCAGCAAAGACGGGGAAGCGCACACCTACATCAGAGCATCTTGTGTGCCGTCCCGCTGACGCAGGAAAACGCCGCGAAAGGCGCGGGTGATCCGGGGCGGCGACCGAGGAGGCGGTCATTCGCGACGGATCGCCCGCGATCCGGGCGGCGCGTCAGATGCGCGAAGGCGCGCGCGATTCGCTCTTCTATGAGAACGCCGTCCCGGGAGTCTCGGAAACGTGGCCCTTCAGGTCACGCCCCGTCGGGCATCGGCAGCGCGGCGCTCGACTCGGCGACGCGCACTTTGTCCTTCGGGCCCCACAGCGTCGCGCGTAGCTCTTCGACGCGCGTGCGCGCCTTCGCCAGCCGCGCGTCCTGCGCCTCGACCTCCGCCTTGATGGCCTCGTCGGTCTTGTCGCCCTTCATGCGCACGGCATGCGCCGCGTTGAGCACCTCGAGGACCTCGCGATAGAGCTCCTCGCCCGCAGTCACCACCCAGGTGTCGAGCTTCTTCGCGAAATCCTCGATCATCTCGTCGACCTTGGGGCCGACCTGCTTGGCGGCGGCGCGGATCACGTCCGGCGCCTGCTCCTTCGCCTGCTTCTTGTATTCTGCATCCACCCGATCGCGGACGAACAGCGCGAGGGCCGGTGCGCCGAGCAGCGCGATCATCGCGCCGATCATGAGGCTGCCCGCCACCGCCGTGCCGATGCCCACGAGCAGCACCGCCGCCACGCCCGCGTCGTAGCGGAACGTGTCGATCTGCACGTCGAGCTTCTTCACCTCGTGACCGAGGGTCTGGGCGACCTTCTTGGTCGCGTCGTTCGCGTCTTCCTTGATGAGCGCGATGGTCTTCTCGGCGAGCGCCTCGAGCTTGCCGCCGATCTCCTTGCCCTCGGCCTCGGCCCACTGATGGAACGTGTCGGAGAGGAACGCGGGGAGGAACTTGCGGAGGTCCTCGCGCTTCGCCGAGTCGATGACGTTCGGCAGCTGCCGGATCGTCTCCTCCACGAAATGGTCGAGGTCCTTCTGCGCGGCCACCTTGATGCCGCTGATCTCCTCGCGGATCTTCATGCGGCGCTGCTCGATGGTGCCTGCCGCTCCGGCCAGGTCCTCCTCGAGCATCTTGATGCGTCGCTCGAGCTCGTCGGTCTTCATCGCGAGCGAGCGACGGCGCGCGTCGACGCCCTTGCCGAGCAGCGCCGCGACGTTGAGGCCTTCGCCGAGCGCGTTGTCGAGGAGGATGCGCCCGCGCTC
>JAYTOQ010000110.1:0-4254 GCA_043747665.1 Polyangiaceae bacterium
CTTGGTCTCCTCGGCGATCTCGACGGCGGTATACGGAATACCCGCACACTGCTTGCGATTCGCGAGGACGCCCGTGACGGCGCACGTGATGACGCAGAGGTCCGGGTCACGCGTAGTGGTCGTGGTGCTCGTGCTGGTAGGGCTCATTTTTCCTCTTTCTCTTTGCCTGCGACGCCCGCGATCTGCTTCACGCGCTTCGCCACCTTCGTCAGGATGCGCATGAGATCGCGCATCTCCTGGGCGCTGAGGCTCTCGAGCGCGCCCTTGAAGATCTCCATCGGCTCGACCGGGATGGCACCGGCGAGCGTGTGCCCCTTCGGGGTGAGTCGGATGTGGACGACGCGCCGGTCCTCCTTGGAACGCTCGCGCGTCACGAGCCCCTCGCGCTCCATGCGATCGATGATGCCGGTGACCGTGCTGTTCTGCGCGCGGATCTTGTCGGAGAGCTCGGACAGCGAGAGGTCGCCGACCTGCTCGAGGAGCTTCACGACGGTGAGCTGCGGGCCGGTGAGATCGGCGCGCTTGGCGAGCTCCTTCGTGATGCGGCGGCTCTCCGTATAGAGGTAGATGATGGCCTCGAGGACCTGATCCACCTCGATCTTCAGATCGGGGTTCACGGGCGGCGTCATGGGGCGCGAGATCTCATGGGTGCAGATATTTAGTGTGCGAAATATCGTAGGTCCCCCGCGGCGCGTCAAGGGGGCTGAGCTACCATCGATCGCGTGGAGCCCCTGCTCACGCCGCGGCTGATCCTCGAGCCGATGACGCTCGCGCTCGTCGAGGCGGTCTTCCGCGCGGATCGCGACGCGCTCGAGGCGATCGCCTCCGCCAAGATCCCCGCCGCCTGGCCGGGGCGGGTCCTCGTGGAGCGGGCGTTCAGCGCGTCGCTCGAGGCGATCCGGGCCGATCCCGAGACGCGGCTCTGGGGCGATCGGCTGATGATCTCGCGCGAGGGCAGCGAGCGGCTGGTGATCGGAAGCATCGTCTTCCACGGAAAGCCCGGCGAAGGCGGCGTCGTCGAGGTGGGCTACGGCGTCGAGGAGAGCTGGCAAGGCAAGGGTGTCGCGACCGAGGGCACGCGCGCCGCGGTGGAGTGGGCGCTCGGTCAGCCCGGCGTGTCGGCGGTCGCAGCGACGACACCGCCCTGGCATGCGGCTTCGATCCGCGTGCTCGAGAAGTCCGGCCTCGTGCGTATGGGAATCGAGGAGCACGAGACGCTCGGCGAGGTGCTCCGGTTCGAGCGGCGTCGCTGATCGTCGGTAAGGCGCTGGGGTCGTTGTTTCTTTGTATTCGAGGCGCGTCTGCGCTTTGCTCGATGACACACCCGGGTTAGGGGATTCCTCGATGTTCGCTGCACGCCGCACCCTCGCTGCCTCCGTGTTCGTTCTGATCGCCGCGGGCGCCGCGACGGTTCCGGCGCGCGGCGACGACGCGAAGCCGGCCGACGCGAAGCCGGCCGAGAACAAGCCGGCCGAGAACAAGCCGGCCGAGAACAAGCCGGTGCCGGTCATCGGCACGACGCCGACGTCGAAGCTCACCATCAGCACCGACGCGGGGACGTTCGGGTGCCGCGAGCAGGCGGCGCAGGCGTTCTTGATCCGCGGCAACTGGTTCCCGCACACGACCGACGCGGACAAGCTCAAGGAAGCGCGGAAGCTCTTCGAGGAGTCGCTGAAGTACCGCACCGAGAAGTACGGCTACTTCGAGGGCTTCGGCAGCCCGAAGTCGAACCCGCATCCGCCGAAGTTCTACGCGAAGTCGATGACGTTCATGGGCATGAGCGTCCAGGTGAACGAGAAGATCATCCCGGCGCTGAAGTGCGTCGAGGCAGCGTTGAAGGCGAGCCCGGCGGGCAACGAGTACAAGCCGCGCGCGATGGGCGGCATCCGCTTCAAGAACACGTACCGAGGCATGGAGATCTCGAACCACGTCTACGGCATCGCCATCGACATCGAGCCCGACCGCAACTCGTGCTGCGGCTGCGTCGCGCCGTGGCCGGATCATCCGCTCTGCAAGGCGAAGAACAAGACGGTCTGGGAGCGCATGGCGATGCCCAAGTCGTGGGTCGACACGTTCGAGCGCTTCGGCTTCTACTGGCTCGGGCACGACGTGCTTCAAGACACGATGCACTTCGAGTTCCTCGGCGACCCCGACAAGGTGACCGAGCCCGCGGGCCCGGGCGCAGCGTCGACCGCCGTCGCGACCCCGTAGGTCGGTTGCTAGCGTCTCGGCTTGCCGGACTTGCCGGACTTGCCGGACTTGCCGGACTTGCCGGACTTGCCGCCCAGCGTGGAGGTCGCATCGCGAAGCTCTTGCGGCGTCGTGAGCTCGCGGCCGTCCCACCGGTCCGACCAGACCTTGCCCTTGCGCCCGAGCATGGCGTTGAGGCGGCGAGCGAACGCGATGAAGAGACCGCTCATGCCCGCACGAAGCACCGCTCGAGCCTTCGGCGACGTCCCGACCACGATGAGCCGCAGGTCCTTGTCGCTGGCGGCATGCGCCGTGATCTCGAACGCCTTCGCGTGGGCGCGCGTCCGCTGGTCGGCCAGCACCGACTCCAAGAGCTCGCGCACGCGCGCGCTGCGCAGCGACGGGATCTCTGCGAGCGCACGCATCGTCACGAGGATGGGATGACGCCCGACGTCGAGCGCGCGCACGCGGTGCGGTGCCGACGGCAGGCGCCCCGGCGTCAGCTTCCGTCCCGCGCCTGCACGCTTGCCGCCCCACCCGCTCGACTTGGGCTTCGCCTTAGCCTGGAGCGCGGGCTTGCCGGATTTGGCCTTCGACGGACGACCTCGGGCTGCGATAGCGGTCATGACGAACGCGACCCTACGCCTAATGGAGTGCCCGGGCTTGCGCTTCGCGCGATAACGCCTAAAAGGGGCTCCCCACTGCGATGAGCGACCACGAATTCACCATCAAGACGAGCGAGATCGATGCCGGCGGCAAGGACTACCGCTTCGTCCTGCGCTCCCCCTGGCTCCGCGGTGTCCTCGAGGACAACGAGGCGACCGCCACCTCCACGGACGGCGTCGTCGCCGTTCGCGTCTCGAAGAGCGGCCCGGACGTCGTCGTCCACGGCAGCCTCGACGCCACCGTGAGGGTCCCGTGCGCGCGCTGCCTCGAGCCCGTGGACGTCGACGTGCACTCGGATCTCAGCGTGATCTATGTGCCAGGGTCGAAGGTCAAGGACGCCGAGGACAGCGGAAAAGTCGAGTACACGCTCGAGGACGCCGAGGCCGACACGCTGCCCTACGACGGCGAGACCGTCGTGCTCGACGACCTCGTCCGGGACGAGGTCTTGCTCGGTGTCCCGATGATTCCCTTGTGCTCGGACGACTGCCCGGGTATGTCCCCCGCCCCCGAAACCAACGCCGACGCTCCTTCCGAAAAGAAGGAAATCGACCCGCGGCTCGCGCCGCTCTTGGCGTTTGGGCCGTTCCGGGACAAGACGAAGTGATCTGATTCGAAGGAGTATGCCGTGGCGGTCCCCAAGCGACGAACCAGCCGATCCAAGCGCAACATGCGCCGCGCAAACCACGACAAGGTGGTGCCGGTGCAGCTCATTGCGTGCGCCAACTGTGGCGAGCCCGTGACCCCGCACCGCGCCTGCGCGTCCTGCGGTCACTATAAGGGCCGCGAGATCAAGGCCCCCAAGACAGCGAAGGCTTGAGTCAGGTTTCGAGGGGCTCT
The DNA here is from genome assembly GCA_043747665.1 of Polyangiaceae bacterium. GTDB lineage: Bacteria > Myxococcota_A > Polyangia > Polyangiales > Polyangiaceae > Labilithrix. The sequence goes on from JAYTOQ010000110.1 coordinate 3,694, forward strand.
GCCCTTCGAGCCCCCGAGATTTCATCTCGGGGAGCGCACGTCTTTCCGTCACGGATCTGTCACGGCAGCACCGTGTGCCGGCGCGCGCGTGTGCTAAGGAATCGACGCGCCCATGATCACGCCTGCTTCCCGCATTCTCGGCACGGGTCATTACCTCCCTTCCATCGTTCGCACGAATGCCGACCTCGAGAAGATGGTCGACACGAGCGACCAGTGGATCATGGACCGGACAGGCATCCGTGAGCGGCGCATTGCGCCCGAAGGCATCGTCACGAGCGACATGGCCACCGAGGCCGCCAAGAAGGCGCTCGAGGCCGCCGAGCTCAAGCCGACCGACCTCGACCTGATCATCGTCGGCACCGTCACGCCCGACATGCCGATGCCCGCCACGGCGGTCTTCGTGCAGCAGAAGCTGGGCGCTGGGAGCTGCCCCGCGTTCGATCTCTCCGCCGCGTGCGCCGGATTCATTTTCGGGATGTCCATCGCCGACCAGTTCATCCGCACCGGCGTGATGAAGAACGTCCTGGTGGTCGGCGTCGAGCTCCTCTCGCGCGTCATCAA
>JAYTOQ010000111.1:0-1961 GCA_043747665.1 Polyangiaceae bacterium
GACGAAGACGGCCACCCTCGCGAAGGTGGCGATTGCGGCGCCGCACGTCTGCGCAAAGTGAGCTGACCGAGCACACGGCTCACCGCGCTCTCCACCGACTCAATCGAGTTTTTCGTCGTCCGGAATGTCGCCCTTGGGCTTCGACGGCGGCGGCGGCGGTGGAACGGCAGTGGCTTTCGGCGGCGGCCCCTCGCCTTTCTTCACGAACACGCGGCGCTCGCCGATCGCCAGCGGCACCACTTCGCGACCGCCGAGGTCCGAGCGCTTCTCCGCGGCGGCGAGCTCCTTCAGCGCATCGCCGGGCTCGTCGGTCGAGTTGATGAACGTGTCGTAGTGGATCGGCACCATGCGCTTCGCGTTCAGATCGATGAACGCCTGCACCGCTTCTGCCGGGTCCGTGTGAAACCGCCGCATCAGGTCACGCGGCGCGATCGGGCCGATGGGGAGCAGCGCCACCTCGATGTTCGGGAAGCGCTGCGCAACGTCGACGAAGAGCTTCTGGTCGTACGCGGTGTCGCCACCGAAGTAGACCGTGAGGCCGTGGTACTCCTCGATGACATAGCCGGTGAACGACTCCTTCATCCACGCATCGTCGATGCTGTAGCGATATCCGACGTGGTCGACGGGCACCGCCGTCACGCGCAAACCGTCCTTTTCGTAGGCCTGCCACGGATGCAGCTCGAGCACCGGGAAACCGAAATCGGTCAGATACGTCACGCCGCCAGGCGGCATCAGCAGCATCCGCACCTTGCGCTCGATCATCTCGAGGCTGCCGAGCGAGAGGTGATCGAAGTGCATGTGCGAGATGACGACGGCGTCCACCGGCGGCAGGTTCTCGGAATCGAGGCCGGGCTCCACGAGCCGCTTCGACACCTGCCCCACGGTGCTCGTGAACACCGGATCGGTCAGCACCACCTTGTCGTCGATCTGGACGAGCGCCGTCGCGTGACCGATCCACAGGACAGCGAGCCGCGCCTCCTTGTCGATGGGATCTTTCAGCTTCGTGACCTTGCGCGGCGACTCGAAGAGCGACCCGGCGGCTCGTCCCGAGGCGCGCATGATCCACCACGGTCGGCGGTTCCAGTGCGAGCGCAATTTCGTATAAGAGGTATCTCGTCGACTCGCAGGGTCGGTCGTTTGCACTGCCAACCCGGCTACGACTTCCTTCTCTCCCGCTTGGTCAGGGAGTAGACCCGCGTTCCTTTGCTGTCGACGACATAGATGCTCAGCGTCGTCGGCGTTGCGGTGTACGCGGTGTCGTACGCCTGCTTCGACGGACAGATCGAGTCGGAGTGGAGGTTCGTACCGTCGAGCGTGATCGCGGCCTCACTGGTGACTCCGTCGACCGCGGTGGTCGCGCTGCCGCCGTCGATGCGGACGGTCATCTGGAGGTGCTTGCCCGTGGGACCGGAGGTGCCGCCCGGCCCCGTGAAGAGCGTCGCCGTCGTCGCGTCGTAGGTTCCGTTTGCGATGGGGCCGCCACCGGCCGCAGGCGGTGCGCTCGCGACCGCGACGATGGGCACCTCCGGCGCGACGTTCGGCAGCGCGGCACAGCTCGAACCGTCACCGGGCGCGGCGGGCGCCGCCGACTCGGTGACGCCGCCCGAAGAGGCCTCACCGCCGCACGCGAATGCGGACAGAGAACAGAGGAGCAGGCTCGAGACGAATGCAAAGCGACGATGAAAGGACATGGCGATCTCCACAAGTGAGAGCCCGCAGCTATGCTGCTGGCGAGGCACGCATTGGGCGTCCTCGACGTTCCTTTCGCCCTTTTTTGTGCGTCCTTTAGCGATGGCGTCCGATTTCGACACGAAGCACCTCGGCGGCAGGATCCCGACCACCCGGGGCTCGGCGATCGGTGCCGTGAGGAGCGACGACCCGGCCGAGCGCGCCCGGGCCTTCGACACGCTCGTGCGCGCGTACTTTCGGCCCGTCTACAAGCATGTCCGGCTGAAATGGCG
>JAYTOQ010000112.1:0-5568 GCA_043747665.1 Polyangiaceae bacterium
TCCCGGACGTTTGCGGCAAGGCTCGGCTATCGCGTGGATGCGAACCGCGAGCTCATCGCGCTCGGAGCCGCCAACGTCGCGGCAGGCCTCATGGGCGGATTCCCCGTGAGCAGCAGCGCCACACGAACACCCGTCGCCGAGGCCGCGGGCTCGAGGACGCAGCTCACGGGCATCGTCGGCGCGCTCTCCATCATCGTGCTCGTCGTCGCGGCGCCCGAGCTCTTCAAGAACCTCCCGACCGCAGCGCTCGCGGCCGTCGTCATCGCCTCGGCACTGCGGATCATGGACCTCCGCGCGCTCGTCGTCTTCTATCGCGTGCGTCGGTCGGACTTCGTGCTCTCGCTCGTGGCCTTCCTCGCGGTCGCGGCGCTCGGAGTCCTGACCGGAATCGCCGTGGCCGTTGCGGTGGCGCTACTCGACTTCGTACGCCGGGCGTGGAGGCCGCACGACGCCGTGCTCGGTCGTGCGCTCGGCGTGAAGGGCTACCACGATCTCGCGCGCTACCACGAGGCGAGAGAGGTCCCGGGGCTCTTGCTCTTCCGGTGGGACGCGCCCTTGTTCTTCGCCAACTCGGAGACCTTCCGTCTCCGGGTCATGGATCTGATCGACGCTGCGCGCACGCCGGTGAAGTGGGTGGTCATCGCGGCCGAGCCGATCACCGACGTCGACAGCACCGCTGCCGACATGCTCGAGGAGCTCGACACCGCGCTCGCAGCACGAGGCGCGGTGCTCGCGTTCGCCGAGATGAAGGACCCCGTCAAGGATCGCCTCGAGCGCTACGGCCTCAAGGAGCGGATCGGACGGTCTTTCTTCTTCCCCACCCTGGGCGTCGCCGTGAAGGCCTTCATCGAGCAACACGGCGTCGATTGGGTCGACTGGGAAGAGTCCACGAACGCCTGAGCGCCGAGCAGCAGCTAGCGTTCGGCGGCGTGGAAGTAGCGTCGTGCGTACGCGGCGAACTGACCGTCGGTGGGATGGTCGACGGTCTCCACGCCGACGATGCGTGCTTCGAGCTTGGGGTCGTGCGCGTGCACGTACTTCAAGAAGTGCAGCTTGGCCGTGGACGGACCGACCACGAGGACCTCTTCGGCCCCATCGAGCGCGACGGCGATGTCGCGAAAGAACCGCTTGGCGTCGTCCGGGTGATTCTTCTCCGCAGCGTTGTGGTCGGGATGACGCCTGACGTGGTGCCGAGGTGAGTGGAGCGCCGTGTCGTCGAACGCGTCGCCCTCGAGGCGGAAGACGCGCGCTTCGTGATGGTCGAGCCAGACCGCAACGTGATGGTTCGCAGGCGTTGTCATGCGGGGTCCCCCGTCTGCAAGGGGCTCACCAGACGATTCGACGACCGATCGGCGAGCGATCCCGGCCCGATCGCGCAAGCCGTGCGCGCGCGCGCACTCCGCGCGCCACCCTCGCGGCGACTCGCCGCGACTCGCTGCGACAGATTGGCTCGCGTCGACGGCGTCCGACGGTCTGCATGTCCTGCTTGGCGCGGCCGGCATGCGCATTGCTCGTCGCTCCCGGCAAAATGCAAGCTTCACCCGCGCTCTCCGCCACGTCCGTTCGTGAGTACGCGAGCGGCACGCTCGTCTCCGTGAGACCGGAGGCGCTCGTCGTCGAGGTCCAGGACCTCATGCTCGAGCACGACATCTCGGCCGTCCCCGTCATCGACGAGCGCGGCGAGCTGCGAGGCATCATCTCGACGACCGACATCGTACGTGAGGCAGGCATCGTGGCTTCGGATCCGTCCACTCGCGCAAGGATCGCGCCCCCTCCGCGGTACGCTCGCGATCTGATGCGCCGCGACGTGATCAGCGTCGACGAGAACGCGCCCCTCGCCGAGGCCGCGTCGAAGATGACTGCATACCGCATTCATCGCGTCGTCGTCCTGCGAGGCGGGGCGCCGGTCGGCGTGCTCAGCACGCGCGACGTCGTGCGTGCGATGCTCGCCCACCGCATCGAGCTTCCCCTCGCGCGCGTCATGTCGACCCCCGTCGAGACCATCGACGAGGGCGAGACGATCCGGCACGCGATCCAGCGCCTCGCCGATGCGAACGTCCACGGCCTCGTGGTCGTCGACGGCACCTGGCCGATAGGCGTCTTCACGCATACCGAGGCCATGCATGCGCACGCGCTTCCTTCGATGTTCATGGATAGCCCGGTCGAAGGAGTCATGAGCTACGAGACCATCTGCCTCGACGCAGAGACGCCGCTCTACCGCGCCGCCGGTCATGTCGTTCAGATGCGCGTCCGGCGCATTCTCGTCGTCCACGACCGCGAGCTACGGGGCATCGTGAGCGGCTTCGACCTGGTGCGCGCGCTAAGCATGTGAGCGCCGCGAGTGTGGCACCGATCGTGCTCCGGGCTCGAATGGGAGGCCGAGACGACCAGCGCTCTCTTCCCGGCGATGCGCGCCTCGCTGCTTGCGTATCCGCTCTCCGCGACGGGGACGCCGCTCGATCTGCGAGGCACGTACGAGCCGCCGGGCGGCCTGCTCGGCAGCGCCGCCGATATCCTGGTCGGCCATCGCATCGCCGAAGCATCCGTCCATCGCTTCCTCGACGAGGTCGCGAGCCGGTTGAGCCAGGAGCTCGTCCCCGGCGTACGATGAGGGCATGCGCGGAAACGAGAGCGTCCTCCTCGTTCGATGGCTCGTTGCGCTGACGCTCGTCGGCACGCTCGCGACGGCGTGCTCCGGTACGCCCCAGGTTGCCGAGGAGCTCGGGCGAGCTGCATCGCCCATCGTCGACGGCACGGCGTCGGACGATTCGCAGAACGCCGTCGTGCGGCTCCTCATTCTCGAACCGTCGAACAGCAGATCGACCGAGGTGTGTACGGGCACGTTGCTCGCGCCCGACATCGTCCTCACCGCGCGGCACTGCGTCTCGCGAGCCCAGGAGTCCGTGACGTGCCTGGAGGTCGACGGAAAGCTCGTCGGGGGTGCCGTCTTCGAGGACCATCTGGCCTCGAACATCATCGTCCTCCTCGGAACGAAGCCGGACCCGAACGCGACCGACGCGAAGGGCGCCAGGATCTTTCACGACGGCGCCACGAACCTCTGCGGCCATGATCTGGCGGTCGTGATGCTCGACCGCAGGCTCGCGGCGGCCGTTGCGCCGATCGCGCCGATTCGCATCGATTCGCCTCCGATGAGGACCGCGCGCTTCACCGCGGTCGGCTGGGGCACCAACGGCACGTCCTTCCCGAGCGTGCGGCAGCAGCGCGCGAACGTGACCGTCGAAGCGCTCGGGCCGATCGTCGTCGACCTCGTCACCGGACACCGCGTCGCCATCGGTTCGAACGAGCTCCTGGCCGACGAAGCGGGCTGCGCCGGCGACAGCGGCAGCCCGGCGCTCGACCCGGCCACCGGCGCAGTCATCGGCGTCGCCGCGCGCAGCGGCGTCGGAGCGAGCGACCCCGCGTCGCCCTGCCGGAGCAGCAAGAACGTCTACACGGTGCCGGCGGGGTTCCGCGACGTCATCGGCGCTGCCTTCGACGCGGCCGGCGAACATCCGTGGGTCGAGGGCAACGCCGAGCCGCCACGGGCGGCGCCGACCTCGCCTCCGACGACGTCGACCTCGAAGGGCTGCAGCTTCGGGGCCGCCGAACATCATGGAGCTCTGCGAGCATGGGCGCTCGCGGCGCTCGCCGGGGTCCTGGTCGCCGCGCGGCGGCGCCGGAAGCGTTGTCTTCGGGGCTGAGCCGGGCGAGATGACTGCGTGGGCGCACCGCAGCCCCTGCACGCCAGCGCAGTCGTTGCGCGCCGCTGTCAGGCGTAGGGCGCTCCCGAAGCCGCGCGGGTCGTCAAGACCGGGACACTCGACGAGCGCACGGTCGCCTCGGCGACGCTTCCGAGGAAGGCGCGCGAGAGCCCGTGCCGTCCGTGCGTGCCCATGACGACCAGGTCGGCGTTCGTCTCGTGGATGGCCGCGAGGATCTCCGCACGCGGCTCGCCCTGCCTCAAGAGCGCCTTCACGCGCGGCATGCGCGCGCGGACCTTCGCCAGCACCGCCTCGAGATCCCGCTTCGCGGCATCAGCGACGGCCGACAGGTAGTCGTCGGGCGCGAACGCCAATCCCGCATACGCGTAGCTAGGGATCTCGTAGGTGTGGAGCAGCGTCAGCGATGCGTCGAGCTTCTCGGCGAGCGCTACCGCGACATCGACGGCTCGGCTCGATGACTCCCCGAAATCGGTGGGAACGAGAATGCGTTGGAAGTCGGACACGGTGAGAGCACCTCCGTCCAGCCCCGGCATGCACGAGCGGGGCCGCCCGCGCTCCGACGCCGTCACCGGGTGTTCGGCGTGAAGCGCGGGCTCAGCGAGAAGGAGCGCGCCTACCTCACCGAGGTCGACTTCGTGAAGCATGTCGGCCTCGCTGCGATGCTCCGCGAGCGCCGCCAGGAACGCATGATCGGCGTCGGTCGTTATCACCGCATCCACGCTGCCGCGGCGGATGTCGCCCCCGCTGCCGAGGTGGCCTTCGCGGTCGTCGACGAGCATCAAGGCCGTGGCATCGGCACCGTCTTGCTGGAGCACCTCGCGCGCGCCGCTCGCGAGCAAGGCGTCGAGCAGCTCCACTCGCGCGAGGCGAAGGCGTCGTCGCGGTCGACGCTCGCATGCGGATCGGCCCGGCGTAGGTCTTCAGGTCGGCGGTGCCGGCGACCTCGTGAACCGGCAGGCTGCGCATCTCGTGAGCGAGGATGCCGAGGCGCTCGGTGCCCTCGTCCGTGATCGCTCTCTCTACGCTGATGTCGCGGAGCTGCTCGGTGAAGAGCGGCAATCCCGTCGTCAGCTCCGTCTTCGTCGCGGCCGGCATGGCCCGCTGGCTACGTCTAGGCGTGCACGCGCGAGGACCTCTCTTCCCGGTGCTCGCCGATGAAGTCACGAAGCGTCGTCAAGTGGTCACCCCACGCAGGGCGCCCGTGGCGCCCTCTCTCACGGAGAGGACCGGCGGCAGCGCCGACCGGACCACCTGCACCGCCACGCTTCCGAGGAGCCACGTAGCCAGCGGGCTCCGATCGTGGGTGCCGATGACCACGAGGTCGTAGCTGCCCGTTGCCGCCTCGTCGGCGATCTCGGACCACGTCTGGCCGTGCCGCGAGACGACATCGCAGCGTGGCCCGTGCGCACGGACCACAGCGGCCATTTCCTCGAGACGTCCCTGCACGTCCTGAAGCCCACCGGCCGGCAATCCCTGTGGCGACGTGTGCAGCAGCGTCACCCACGCCTCGAACGTCGCGGCGAGCTCCGTCGCGACCTCGACGGCGCGCTTCGACGATGGTCCCAGGTCTGTCGCCACGAGAAGGCGCCGTAGCGGCGTCGCGGCGTCGTGAACTGTGAGCACCGGGGCGCGGGATGTACCTATGATCGCCTGCGCGACGCTGCCGACGATCCAGCGATCGACGGTGTGACGGCCGTGGGTCCCAGTGACCAGGAGATCGATCTGGTTGCCGTCTGCAAACGCGACCAGCTGCTCCGCCGCCGCCCCGACGCGGAGCTCGGCCCGCGCAGCAGGGAGATCGTCACGAACGCGGGCGAGAACTGCCTCGAGGGTCCCACGAGCGAGC
>JAYTOQ010000113.1:0-2014 GCA_043747665.1 Polyangiaceae bacterium
TGCGCACGGCAAGTCGACGGGCCGCTCGATCAATGGCAACGACTGGGGAGCCACCACCCCCGAGAACGTGGGTCCGCAGTTCAGGGCATTTTTCGCGACGAAATAGGCCCTTCGTGCTGCACGAAGGCGAGCAGCAGCTTGTTGACCTTTTCGGGCGCGGCGTTCTGCACCCAGTGCGTGGCCTCGGGGATGTGCTCGACGCGCGCGTTGGGGACGAGCTCATGCGGCGGCTCCGCCATCTCCTTGCCGAGGTGCTTGTCGGCGTCGCCCCAGAGGACGAGCACGGGACACTCGATGCGCGTCGACTTCGGCGGACGTCCGCTGAGCACGCGACGGATGGCGGCGCGGTAGTAGCTCATCGCGGCGGTGATCGCGCCCGGCGTCGCCATGGCCTTCACGTACGGCTCGATCTCGTCGGGCGCGAAGCCTTCGCTCGAGAAGAGGTTCCGGAGGTACGCCCAGTCGTTCCGCGCGATGGCGCGCTCGGGGATCCCCGCCGGGAGCTGGAAGAAGAACATGTACCAGCTCCTCCTGAGCTGCTTCGGTCGCCGGAGCCCGCGCAGCATCTGCTCGGGATGCGGCACGTTGAGGATGGCGAGCCGCGACACGAGCTCGGGATGTCGCTGCGCGACCATCCATGCCACCACCGCGCCCCAGTCGTGACCGACGATGATCGCGCTCTTGCGTCCGAGCGCGTGGACGAGCCCGGCGATGTCGTCCGCCAGCGGCTCGACCTCGTAGCTCCTCACGCCCACCGGCTTGTCGGACTCGGCGTAGCCGCGCATGTCGGGGGCCACCGCCCAGATGCCGGCATCGGCGAACGCCTTCAGCTGATGACGCCACGACCACCAGAACTCCGGGAAGCCGTGCATCAGCACGACGAGCGGCACGTCGGCGTCGACCTCTTTTTCGCCGTCGGCGACCTTGCCGTCAGGCCGGCGCGGCCGCGCCTCGGCGACGTGGAGATGGACGGCGCCGACGTCGATCTTCCGATGAAGAAAGCCGTCGGCGCGCCTGACCGGCGTTTGGGTTGCGGGGGTGGTCATGGTCTCCTCACTTCGGCCGGGGCCCGACCGGCCTGCCCTGGTCGTCGAGCATCTCGATGTCGTGGAATTTGTCGAAGTCGATGACGCGGACGCCCTCCGGGGTCAGCGTGAGGATGTCCGTGAAACGTGCATTGTACACAATGTCCTCGAGCCGGTAGCGGTAGCGGGTGAGGATGGTCTGCGCGAGCGTCTCGTCGAGACCGGTGAGCGTGAGGAAGATCTCCGCCTTCATCTCGCGCAGCTTCGCGAGCGCCGGCTCGCCGCCGAAGAACGGGCTGTCGGAGTCGATGGGATGCATCGCCGTCCACGTGAGGAGGAACATCGGGTTCTTGTCGCGCACGAGCTTCAGCATGGTGGGCCGTCGCATCGTCTCGCCTTCCTTCGTGACCTCCGTGAGGAGGATCATGGCGGAGAGCTGCGCTTCGGCGATCTGGTTGCGCCGCCAGTTCGCCATGCGAAACTGGAGGGTCGGAACACCGTCGCGCGTCGCGACGACCGCGTTCTGCGAAAAGAGGATCTTCGCCGTGGGCCGCGCGAGGCGCGCGAACGTGATGCCCGTGATCATGGCGGTGGCGACGATGCCGGCCAGCGCCTCGATGCTGACGACGACGTGCGCGTATCTCGACTGTGGCGCCATCACGCCGTAGCCGATGGTGGCGAACGTCTCGACGCTGAAGAAGAAGCAGTCGAGATATCCGTTCACGTTCGCCACGCAGCCGGGCACCGCGAGGTAAGCGAGCGCGAAGAGCGCGTTCGTCAGGAAGTATGCGACGGTCATCCACGCGAAGAATGCCGGCCACGAGAGCGTCAGGACCCAGTGATAGAAGTCCTCGTGCGGCGAGAGCTTCTGGCCGACCGCCTTGATGGTGGGCAGGCTCGCCCGCGCGTCTCCGCTGCTCGCCTGGAGGCGCTGCTTGGCGCTGTGCGCGGTCATGCGACCGGCATTATCACACAGACTCAGAGAAACC
>JAYTOQ010000114.1:0-3715 GCA_043747665.1 Polyangiaceae bacterium
GCACGCGCTGCCCGGCGTCGGGCACTTGAAGCCCACCTCGAGCTTGCAGGTCGAGCTGCAGCCATCGCTGTTGGTCGTGTTGCCGTCGTCGCACTGCTCGGTGGCGTTGAGCATCGAGTTTCCGCACGCGCTGCCGGAGCCGCCTCCGCACGTCCCGGTGCACGAGGAGGGGGTCACCGCATTCCAGTTGTTGCAGAAGTTGGTCTCGGCGACGCTCTTGTTCCAGTTGACGACGAACGGTTCGCCGGGCTTGTTGAGGTCGGCAGCGGATACCGTGCTCGTGCTGTTCGTGTTGTTGACGTCGACGCACGCGCCCGGCGCGATGGCGAAGGGGACGCCGGCGAGCGGGTAGATGATCTCCTTGTCGTCCGGCGGACTGGGGATAGTCGTCACGCACTGCGAGCGGAGGGGCGCGCCCGACGCGATGGTGTTGGCGGTGAGCTTGTATCCGCCGATGCGAACCGTGGGTCCTGTCCCGGTGAGCGCGGTCGCGCCGCGGTTGCACACCGAGAAGTGGTAGGCACTGCCGCCGAGGGTGTCGAGGCACGGGTACTCGAGCGTGAGGTCGACGCCCGCGGGCGCGGCGTCGAAGCCGCCGGAGGCCCACGCCGAGCAGGTGCCCGCGCTGCAGTGCGTGTCGTAGTTGCAGCCGTCGCAGTTGGGCGTCGTGTCGGCGCCGTTCTGGGTGGCCGGACAAGCGGCGGTGGACGCGACGCAGCTGGCGAGGTTGAGCCGCGAGGTGGCGGGGAGAGCCGGGTAGCCGCCCGCTGCGGCGCACGCCCCACCGGTGAAAGGACACACCGGCGCGATGGGCGTGGCAGGCACCTCGTTGAACGTCAGGCAGCCCGGATTGCACGGATTGGTCACGCACGCTGTGGGGGTCGACAGCGAGAGCGTCGACAGGGAGCCGTCGTCGGGCCCGGCGGAGTCCAGCTTCGGCGTGTACGCGTGCGTGGAGACTGTCCCGCCCAGCGCACCGCAGGCGCCCCAGGTTCCGTTCGTACAGGTCTGCGTCGCGTTGAAGCAGTCGACGTATCCATCGTGCTGCCCGATGACGGAGTGACAGGGCGCTGTCTCTCCCTCGTTCGAGCACGCGCCGGTCTGCACGCCCGAGAAGCCCGAGTTACCCGGGACCGCGGCGCTCGGCTGATCACTGCCGCAGCCGTGCACGCATACGAGGAGGAGCGCGGACGCCACCGTCATGATCGGAAGCCAAGATCGTTTCATTCGGTGGATCCTCCGAGCCCGGCCTCGCCGCCCGCTCTGCAGCCTGCATCTTCTGTAGGGAATAACCCTACGAACCATCGCGCGAGAGACACCATCGGGCCAGAAGCGAACGGTGCATCTTTCGAGCCGCGTCCACGCACCGTCGAGACCGCTCTTTTTCGGGAGCCGTGTCAGAGCTCGGGGAGCGGGAGTCCGCAAATAGTTTCGGACGCGGACCTCTTTGCAGGGAGGGTCCGAGCACGATGCGCGGCGGGTGTGGAGAGAGACCCGACGTGTCCGCGACGGCAAGCGAGCTTTGGTTGCATCGCCAGCTCACTCAGCTTCGGTCTCGAACGTGACTCGGCGCGTGCTCGCTCCTGTCGTTGGCTGGACGTCTCGCATCGGCGCGGTTACCGTCGAGAGCGTGGCTTTCGTCAGAGCTCGTCACGCGCTGTTGCTTCTGGGGATCGCGGGGGGCTTCGGCGAGAGCGTGGTCGCGTGCTCCTCCGACAGACCCGCTCCGAGCGGGGGCACGACGGGAGGCGGCACGGGTGACGTCGATGGCTCGACGGCTGGCCGCGATGCGCTCGCCGACAGCTCGGGTCAGCGCGACGGCAGTGCGGACGCGGCGGACGATCGACCGCCCTTCTCCGACGACGGCGCGTGCCTCGACGACAAACCTGCGCCCACCATCGACGGCGGTTTCAAAGGGGGAAACGAGGCTGGCGTCCCCATCTGTCCCACGACCGGAACGTGCGCGACCTACTGCGACGACATCGTCAGTCACTACAAGCTCGGGCTCGCGCAGGTCGCCGTCACCTGCATCCTCGAGTTGCCGTCGTGCTCGAACGTGCTCGATGTCAACCTATGCGTCGACAACGCGCTCGGCGCGTCGTGCAAGGACACGAGCTCGTCGGGCTACTGCACGCCGCTCGTGAAGCCCTGCGACCCGAACGCTGGCGCGCCGGGCAGCTTGATTGACGAGCCGGGGTGCGAGTCCTTCGCGAACGGGTTGAGCCCGTCGGGGCGCAGCAGCTTGTCGACGTGCATCCAGAGCAAGATCGAGGCGGGTGCATGCCCGTCCGACGTCCATCTCTGTACCGATCAGATTCGACAGTAGCCCTCGATCCTCGGTGCCGCCGAGCGCAGCTCGTTCTCGTCGAGCTGCTGCACCCGAGCATCAGAGGAGGCGCTTAAGCTCCGCGCGGAGATCGCGCATCGACGAAAAGCGTCGCGCGGGGCTCTTCTCGATGGCGCGCAGGATCACGGCCTCGAGGGGGGGCGGAAACCCGGCGACGATCTCGCTCGGCCGTCGCGGCAGCTCGGTCGCATGCTTGGCGAGCGTCGCCGCCGGCGAGTCGCCGACGAACGGCGGGCGCCCGGTGAGCATCTCGTAGAGAACGATGCCGACCGCATAGACGTCCGTGCGCGCATCGGCGTGACCATGAGCCTGCTCTGGCGCCATGTACTCGGGGGTGCCTGCCGTCCATTCTCGGCTCGGTCCACCTTGGCCGCTGGTCTCCAGCGCCGCGATGCCGAAGTCGCAGACCTTCACCATCTCGAAGGGGCGGCCCTCGTCGTCACGCGACGGCACGAGCATGATGTTGTCGGGCTTCACGTCGCGATGGACGATGCCGCGCTCGTGCGCGGCGGAGAGCGCACCGCAGACCTGCGTCATGATCGCGATGGCGCGTCGTGGCTCGATGCGGCGCTCCTCGTCGAGGACCGCCTGGAGGTTCACGCCGGCCAGGTACTCCATGACGATGTAGACGAGGCCGTCCGGCTCCTCGCCGAAGTCGTGCACCACCGTCGCGTTCGGATGATCGAGCAGGCTCGCGGCGCGTGCCTCGGTGCGGAAGCTCGCGAGCAGCTGCGGGTCGGCGCGAAAGTGAGGATGAAGCACCTTGATTGCGAACGTCCGCGGAAGGTCGACGTGGGACGCCTTGTAGACTGCACCTATCGCCCCGGCGCCCAGGAGCGACTCGATGCGATAGCGGTTGGCGATGATCCGACCCACGATGACGACGCCGTGCGCGCCGGTGTTCCGTCGCATCGTTTGCGGTCCCGCCTCGCTGGACAGCGTTCCCTCGCTCGGCGCTACCGGATGCCGGCCGGAGCTGCGCGGGAACGTCTCCGCGTCCTCGTTGACGGGCTCGTCGAGGTCGACGGGGTGCAGGCGCACGGAGGGCTCGCGACGCAGCGACGGCGGCTGCGACGGCTTCTGTCCGCCTGCGCCTCCCGTGCCCTGCTCGCGCGCCAGCACGTCGGGGTCGAACACCACGCTCTCGCCGAGTGACGCATCCGCCGCGCCGGGCCCGTCGTCGTCGGCGTTCCACTCCGGGCGCTCGCGTTCCGTGTGGACGTTGCTCTGCGACGTGTCGAAGTCGACGGTGATGCTGATCGAAGGCTCCTGGCGCTCGGTCGCCGGCTCGATGCTCGGGATCGAGAGATGAGAGATGGTGTGCGGCCCGCTCGGCGGGCGGCGCGGCGGCGACGCGGAGCGCGCCGA
>JAYTOQ010000115.1:0-5034 GCA_043747665.1 Polyangiaceae bacterium
TAGCACGCGACGTCGTCGTTGGCGCCATTCGGCGTCCCCTTGAACCCGGCCGAGTACACGTCGAACGTCAAGCTCCAGCGCGTCCAGTCGCTCCGCACCGTGCCCGGGCAGTCGGAGGGAAACGCGAGCGTGCGGCCGGCTTCGAGGTTCGAGAACGCCGGGTAGGTGACGCTGTCGATGACGACGGCGCCGAGCTTCAACGCGACCGTATCGCCGTCGTTCTTGAGGACATCGAAGGCCGCCCACGCGAAGACCTTCCCGGGGAGCGCGTGGTTCTTGGCCGGATCGACGCTGTCGGCGACGACGAAGCTGCCCTTTGGCGCGAGCTCGAAGTCCTCGCTGATCGACATGGCGTTGGTGCCGCTGGTGCCGCGCGGCGACTCGACGGAGAGCCCCTGCACCTTCAGCCAGCAGCTGCGCGTGCTCGTGATCTCGATCCATTCGCCGTCGTCGCCGGAGCCGGCGCGCGAGTTGATGAGCATCTCGGAGACGACGAGGTCACCGGCCCGGAGCGCGCCGGCGCAAAAGACCTTCGGCTCGACGATGCCGGAGTCGGGAGCGCCCGAGCCGCCGTCGACGGTGACGTTCCCGGCGTCGTCCTTCGTCGTGCCGCTGCCGCCGCCGCTCGATGACGGCCGCGCGGACGCTGGCGTGAACGCACCGCTGTCCTCGTTCGCAGTCGGCGAGAGGCCTTCCTCTGTGGCGGGCGCGTCGCCGAAGTAGTCGTCGCCCGGATCGACGGGGGTTCGCCTCTTCTTGCCGCTCGCGGCCGGCGCCGACGCGCACGCGACAAGAAAGGCCGCGCCGGTGAGGGCGACGGTCACGACCGAGGCGAAGCGAAAGAAGCGCGACTCTGGAAGCATCGGGCGACCAATGTGTAGCACGCCGCCCTACACTGGCAAGGCGGTGATCCACCCCCAGCCAACCCAACGTGATCCTTCGGCTTATCCGCCGAGGGCGCCCGCTCAGGCGCCCATCAGGGCCGTGAAACGATCGAACAGGTAGAGGGAGTCGTGCGGCCCGGCTGCGGCTTCCGGGTGGTACTGCACGCTGAAGGCGCGGAGATCCTTCGCGGCGAGGCCTTCGCTGGTGCCGTCGTTCAGATGGATGTGCGTGCTCTCGACGCCCTTGGGGAGCGACGCGAGGTCGACACAAAAGCCGTGGTTCTGGGTCGTGATCTCGATGCGACCGGTCGCGAGATCTTTCACGGGCTGGTTTGCGCCGCGATGGCCGAACTTCAGCTTGTAGGTCTTGCCGCCGAGCGCGAGCGCGAGGAGCTGATGCCCGAGGCAGATCCCGAACACCGGCTTCTTGCCGAGGATGCCGCGGAGGTTCTCGACCGCGTAGCCGACCGCCGCGGGATCGCCGGGGCCGTTGGAGAGGAACACGCCGTCCGGATCGAGCGCGAGGATGTCGGCGGCGCTGGTGCTCGCGGGGACGACGGTGACCTTGCATCCGGCGTCGACGAGACAGCGCAGGATGTTCTTCTTCACGCCGTAGTCGATGGCCACCACGTTGTACTCGCGCTTCTTCGCGGTGCGGGTGGCCTGCGCGGCTCCACCGGAGTGGCCGTCGCTCACGCGCCACTCGCCGCGACCTTCGGTGAACGCGTACGACTGCTTGGGCGTGACCTGCTTCACGAGATCGAGCCCGGACATGTCGGGCGCCTTTTTCGCGCGGTCGAGCAGCTCCTCGACGCTCGCCGTGCCGATGGCGCCGTTCTGCGAGCCATGGTCGCGGAGGTGGCGTGTGAGCTTCCGCGTGTCGACGCCGGAGATGGCGACGATGCCGTGCTGCGCGAGGTAAGCGTCGAGCGTCTGCTCCGAGCGCCAGCTCGAGGAGAGCGGGCTCGCGTCGCGCAGCACGAAGCCCGAGACGTGCGGCCTGCCGTCGATCGACTCGGCGTCGGCGGCGTTGACGCCGACGTTGCCGATCTCGGGCGCGGTCATGACGACGAGCTGACCCGTGTACGAGGGATCGGTGAGGACCTCTTGGTAGCCGGTCATGGTCGTGGTGAAGACCGCTTCGCCGGTGGTGATTCCACGCGCGCCGTAGGGCTCGCCTTCGAAGACGGTGCCGTCGGCGAGCACGAGAAAGGCGCGTTCCTGTCGTTCGGTTGCGTTCATTTCAGGGCGGGCTCCGTCGCCTCGAATGCGATAGCACCGGCAACGAGCGTCATCATCACCATTCCTTTGACGGTCTGCCCGAGGAACGGCGTGTTGCGACTCTTCGTCCGGAGGCGCTCCGGAGCCACGGTCCAGCTCCGCGCCGGATCGACGAGCGTGAGGCTGGCCTCGGCGCCTTCGCAGATCCTTCGCGAGGCGTTGCTCAGACCGACGATGCCCGCCGGCGCACGCGTCAGCGCGTCGACGACGCGCGCGAGCGGAAGAATGCCCTTCTCCACGAGGCCGAGCATGAGCGGTACGCACAGCTCGAGCCCGATCATGCCGGGCAGCGCCTCGCTGAGCTCGCAGTCCTTGTCGAGGATGCCGTGCGGCGCATGGTCGGTCGCGATGCAGTCGATGGTGCCGTCGGCGAGCGCCTCACGCAGCGCGGCGAGGTCGGCGTCCTCGCGGAGGGGAGGGTTGACCTTGCAGGCGGTGTCGTAGCCGATGAGCGAAGCGTCGGTGAGCAGCAGATGATGCGGCGTGACCTCGGCGGTGACCTTGATGCCGCGTGACTTCGCCTCGCGGATGATGCGCACAGCGCCGAGCGTCGAGACGTGCGCGAGGTGGTATCTGGCACGCGTGTATTCTGCAAGGATCACGTCGCGCGCGACGATGACGTCCTCCGCCACGCGCGGCCAGCCGCGGAGCCCGAGGCGCGTGCTGACCGCGCCCTCGTGCATCTGCGCGTCCTTGGTCAGCGCGTGGTCCTCGGCGTGCTGGATCAGCGGCATGTCGAAGGTGCTCGCGTACTCGAGCGCGCGGCGCATGACGTCGCTGCGCGTGACGCAGTACCCGTCGTCGCTGACCGCGACGGCACCGGCGTCCTTGAGGTCGGCCATCTCGGTGAGGGTCTCGCCCTTCTGCCCGACGGTGATGGCGGCGATGGGGTGGAGCCGCGTGCCGCCGATGGCGCGGGCCTTGTGCACGAGCATCTCGGTAACGACGCGCGTGTCGTTCACGGGTCGCGTGTTGGGCATCACGCAGACGTCGGTGAACCCGCCGGCCGCGGCGGCGGCGAGACCGCTGCGCAGGTCCTCCTTGCCCTCCTGACCGGGCTCACGGAGATGCGCGTGGAGGTCGACGAGACCGGGGAGGAGGAGCGCACCCGCGACGTCGATGAAGCGAACGCGCTCGGCGCTGGCGAGGCCGTCGGCAGCGCCGGGACCGACGCGCGTGATGACCTTGCCCTCGACGACGACGTCGACCTCACGATCGAGACCGCTTCCTTCACGCGATGGGTCGAAGGCGCGGACCCGACGGAAGACGAGCGCCTCGAGCATGGTGTCGTTGCCTCGTACGCTCAGAAGCGCCCGGTCACGCCCGCCGAAGTACCGCCGAAGTAGGGCGTCACCGAGGAGCCGTTGTCGCGCTTCACCGCGACGGTCGTGTAGCGACCCGTGCTCGCCGAAGCGGCGGTGTCCTTCGGAGCCGTGAGGAGGAGAACGACACCGGCAACGCCGCCAAGGCCGGCGACGATGAAGCCGATCGTGGAGATGGTGCCGACCGACTTGTAGCTGTTGACGTCGCTCTTTGAGCCGGCCGGGCACGTCTTGTTCGCATCGCACACGTTCTTGAGATCGCCGGCCTTGCCGAGCGCGATGGCGCCGGTGATGGCGCCGACGACGAGGCCCGCGCCGCCGACGCCGAAGGCGACGAGGGCGAGCGTCTTGTTCGAGTTGCCCTTGCCGGTGCCGACGTCCGCGCCGGGCCCGGCAGGCGATCCCGGAGCGGGACCCGGCCCGGCGCCGGGCCCGGGGACGGGCGCGACGGCGACGGCGCCCGCGGCCTTCTCCATCTTGAGCGTGGCCGCGGCACTGCCGCCCTCCGTGACCGAGAACGTGGTTTCCGCCGGCTTGTAGCCGTCGGCGGTGGCCGTGACCTTGTGCGAGCCCGGATCGACCGGGCGCTTCAGGCCGAGCGCGGCGGCCGGGACCGCGGAACCGTCGATGGTCACCTGCGGGTTCGTCGGTCCTTCGACGCTGACCGTGACGCTCGCCACCTTCGCGGAGACGGCGACGACCTCGGTCTTCGCGGCCTCGACGGCGTCCTTGAACGCCGGCGGCGGGTTCGGGTTGTTGCCCCACTCGCGGACGATCTTGTTGTAACTCTCCTGCGCCGCGACGACCTTGCCGAGCTTCGCTTGCGTGCGTGCGAGACCGAGCGTGAGCGTCGGCGCCTGCGTGTAAAGCTTCGCGGCCGCGGTCCACAGCTTTTCCGACTCCGTGAAGTCACCCTTGTCGTAGGCGGCCTGCGCCTGCTGTCCGAGCTGGCGCGCTTGCGCGATGTCCTGTGACGACGCGTCCTGCGCGTAGGCCGGCGACGCGACGGTCAGGATCGCCACCGGCAGCGTCGCCGCGACGGCGAGAGCGAGAACAAGGGACGACGAGACGAGCGTCCCGAGTGCAGTGCGGCGAGCCCGAGACCCCGAAGCAAACGAGACGCGCATGCCCGAGTCATATCAGCGTTGCGCGTGCTACGTAAGGTCCCATGAGGCCGGCCTTCGCCCGCATCCGCGCGAGCTCCGCGCGCCTCGCGCACGTTCGGCCGCTGGCGCGCCTGGCGAGCCTGGCGGGCATGGCCGGCATGGCGGGATGCTCGCTCGTCCTCGGCTTCGACGACACCACGGTTCGCGCCGCCGGCGACGGCGGTAGCGTGGAGGCCGGTGAGCCGGCCACCGAGGGCGGCCCGGCCGTCGACGCGGGCGCCTCGCGGCTGAGCGTGAAGCCGGTGTCGCTCGTCCTGCGCCGCGGCGCGAACGCTGATCTCACAATCGACCTCGCGCGAGGAGCGGAGCTCACGGGGATCACCGTCACAGCGCAGCTGTCGGGCCTTCCGATGGGTGTCACCGCGGCTCCGGCGACGATCG
>JAYTOQ010000116.1:0-5367 GCA_043747665.1 Polyangiaceae bacterium
CCGCGCCGGCCCCCGCGGACGTGACGCCCGCTGCGCCGCCCGCAGCGTCGCCGCTGGCGCCGTTGCCGCCGCCCGCCGCGAACGACTCGACCATCAACACGCCGCCGGCAACCACGCCGCCGGCGACGAATCCGTGAGACGGGAACGAAACTATGCTGGCTGACTTCAAGAAGTTTGCGTTCAAGGGCAACGTCGTCGATCTCGCGGTCGGCGTGATCATCGGAGCCTCCTTCGGCAAGATCGTGACGGCGCTCGTAGCCGACCTCATCATGCCGTTCATCGCGCTCGCGATGCCGAGCGGAGACTGGAAGAAGGACGGTTACGTCCTCCGGCACGCCGCCGATCCCAAGCAGGACGTCGTGCTCCAGTACGGGGACTTTCTCGGGTCGGTCATCGATTTTCTGATCATCGCGCTCGTTCTGTTCCTCATCGTGTCGCAGGTCGTCAATCGCCTGAGCAAGAAGGACGATCCCACCACGAAGGAGTGCGCCTTCTGCATCGAGCAGATCCCGGTGAAGGCCACCAAGTGCAAGTTCTGCACGTCGGCGGTCGCCCCCGCGACGGCGACGCAGGTCGCGGCAGCAACGGCAGAGGCGCCGTGACCGCCGGACTCGGAGGAATCCCTTCGAGTCGCCGCCGTCGCACGCTCGCGCGCAAGATCATCCCGCCGCGGCCAGCGTGACGAGCATCTCGTCCAGTTGCCCGAACGTCTCGTCCATCCCGCCGCGCCTGGTCGCGTCCGAGAGAGCGGCAAACGAGGCGTCGAGGTGGGCACCAAATTACTGAACCCTATGGTTCCGTATGCAGCGCACGGATCCGCGGCGCGCAAGGTGAGAGGTCGCTGCCGCAGCCGCGCTCGAGGCGGCTCAGTCAGCTCACGGCTTCTCGGCTTTTCGCCAGTCCTGGATGCGTGACCAGAAGAGCTCCGTGAACTTCTCGACCTCGTGGGGCGGGAAGAGCGCGGAGACCTTCTGGCGGACGGCGTCCTTCGCCTCCTCGGTGCCGAAGAAGTCCCACGCCACCTGATCGAGCTGCGCGAGGTTCTTGGCGCAGAACGCCTCGAACTTGTTCGTCTCGAAGCGCTCGTCGGCAATCGCGGCGTAGCGGTTCAGCTTTTCCGAATACGGAATATCGAGCGCCGCGACCTCGTAGAAGGGAGTCCAGTCCTGGTTCTTGCGCATCTTGCGCTTGGTGGCAGCGCAGAATACCGACCAGCGGATATAGGCCTTCACCATCCACGGAAAGTGGAAGTGCAGTGAAGTGACCTGCGAATCGGGACAGGGATTCGCGAAATCGATGGGATGCCACACGCCGTCCTTGCGGAGTGACTCGCAAGAATTGAACTCCCATCCGAAGAACGCATTGATGGTGAGCGTCTCCTTTCGAAGGTGCTCCTTCTCGGCGTCGCTGATGAAATTCGTCTGCGTGGTGTAGCGATCGTGGAGCGGCGCGGCGGGGTCGTAGAGCACGTAGTGCGTCTGCGGACCGAACCCGATGCAGCGCACGAAGCGATCGAAGCCGGTGACCGCGGCCTGGAGGTGCATGACCGCCTTGCCGCTCTCGTCGTAGGCCTTGTAGACCGCGGCCGCGTCGTCGACCTTGGTGACCGCGCGCCAGCCGCCGCCGTCGTACGGCTTCATGAACATCGGCCAGCCGATGCGGTCGCCGATGCGGCGGACGTCGAAGAGCTTCGCGTAGCGAGAGAGCGTGGGCTTGAGGTCGGGCGTCGGCTCGTAGGTCTTGGGCGGGATCATCCAGGTGTCGGGGATGTCCATGCCGAGATGCATCATCGCGCAGTACGACGTGTGCTTCTCGTTGGCCTGCACGCTCCACGGGTTGTTGAAGACGTAGAGGCCGTCCATGACGATGGCCTTCTTTATCCACTCGCGGCTCGTGTGGTACCAGTGCGTCAAGCGGTCGACGACCAGGTCGTACTTGCAGGGCTGGCGCAGGTCGTACGGCTCGATGAAGACGCGCTCGACCTCGAAGCGGATGGTGTCGCCGCTGCCGTCGTCGGACGGAATGCGGAGATCGAGCTTCTTCATCAGGGCTTCGAAGCAGAGCGGCCAGCAGATGTCTGCGCCGAGGGAAAGTCCGATGTGCCTTACGACTTCAGCCATGACTCGTTCTCATTGCGAGCGTTGCGATCACTGCGATCACTACGATTACTCGTAGACGAACATCAGCGGGCCCGGGAAGAGCCACGAGAGGCCTTCGCGCAGGCGATCGCGCCAGTTTTCCCAGTTGTGACCGTCGCGCGCTTCCACGAACTTCACCTGCATGCCGGTGGCGTCGAGCAGCGGGACCAGCGAGCGGTTCTCGTAGATGAGCGACTCGTAGACGCCGCAGCTCATGAAGACGCGCTCGCTCACTGCGGTCGGCTCCTCGCGCACCTGGTTCACGAACTCGACCACGCGATCGAAGAGCGGCCCGCGACGGTTGCGCGTGCCGATGTCGGTGAACGCGAACGAGCCCGACTGGAGGAGAAGGCGTCCCCAGACGCCGGGGTAGCGATACGCGGTAGAGAAGGCAGCGACCGCTCCGAAGCTCGCGCCCATGAGGCAGCGCGCCTGCGGGCGGTCGATGATCGGGAGTCGGCCCGTGAGGTCCGGCAACAGCTCCTCGGTGAGGAACCGCGCGTGCCGTTCGTCGTTGGCGTACTCGCGGAGGCGATCCGGCGAGTCGGTGAACGCCACGATCATGTCCGGGATCTCGAGCCTGTGGATCAGGTTGTCGAGCACGGTGCGCATGTTCGCGAAGTTCATGTAGTCGCTGCCGTCATGGACGACGAGCAGCGGATAGAGGCGCGTCTTGCGGAAGCGCGCGGGCAGGTAGATCGCGCCGTGGCGCATGGCGTCGAACGTCTTCGAGTGGAACGAGAATGGCTCTAGGATTCCGGGGCGCGCATCGGGATCGGGGTCCACCCAGTCGGGGACTTCGTAGCCCTCGCCCTGGAGCACCGAGTTGGCGCCGAATGGATCGCGCGCACGATTGGGATTACGGGGATCCTCGATCCACTGGCTGGTGCCCTGACGGTGAATCTCGAATTTGTACTCTACACGCGACCCGTGAGGGATATCGAGCGTGAGAAACCAGAGATCGGTATTGGGCACTCGCGCCAGGGAGCTCTCGGATTCGAGGCCGAAGATCCAGTGGCGGAGGGTCACGCCGTCCACGTCGCCGCGCCACACGAACGTGGCGTGCGGGCCCTCGACGAGCGGGAAGGTGCGGCCGGGGGCGTTGAAGAACGCATCCACCTTGCCGTGGTTGGGCCCCGACTTCAGCAGGTCCTGGATGACGAGGTGGCGATTCATGGTCTTCAAACGTCACGGCTCGGAAGGCTCGGCGGCGCCGACGGAATGGGAATCGCGGTGCTCGACGGGCTGAGACTCACCGACGTGCTCGAGGGGACGCCGCGTCCGGCGCGCGAGGGGGGCTCGAACGAGTGCGTGCCGTCGTCGCGGATGGCGAACGCGCCGTAGGGCGCGGTCGGTCCGCTGCGCAGCCAGGTCACGCGCGAGCGAGCCGGCATGGCGATGCACGCGGCGGGAGCGAAGCGGCGGACCATGACCTTGAGGCGCTGGCGATCGCCGAGCTTGAGTCGGAACTCCGGCTGCGGGAGCACCACCACGTCGCCGACCAAGCCGAGCCCGGCATCGAGCACCTCGGCGGCACCGGGGCCTTGCGGCGGCGAGTCGTGAAAAAGGACCACGCGCTCGCTGATGGCCATGGCGCCGGCGCACCACGCGAAGATGGTCTTGCCCTTCGCGAGCTCGGCGATGCCGAAAAGGCGAAGGCGATTGAGGAGCGACGCGACGTGCCCGCCGGCGATGGCGATGGCCTCGCAGTCGTCGATGATGGCGGCGATCTGGTCGCGATGCGCGGCGACGGCGGCGCGGCCCTCGGGCTTGTAACGCGCGTCGAACTCGCGGCGATCGCGGGTGCAGCGGTCGAGATGGAGCGCGTCGATGTTGCGGATGGCGTCGATCGAGGTGCGCGCCTCGTCCTCGAGGATCTCGTCGGGAGCCGCGCGCTGATCGATGACGTGCTGGGCGTCGAGCGCATGCTCGAGGCGCACGCGGTAGAAGTCCTGGCGGTGCCTCAGCAGCGTCTGCCGCTCGCGATGGGCGTTGAGGAGCTCCTTGTCCTTGCGGAACACGTCCTCGCCGCGCGCGTGCAGCGTGAGGTTGATGGCGCGCCCCTTCAGGTGCTCCTTCAGGTCCTCGTCGTCGTCCTCGCGCTCCTGCCAGCCCGCGGTGATTGTGGCGATCTTGCCCTTGATGCGGAGCTCGGCGATGGCCTCGCCGAGCGTGGGGTCGTAGCGCTGCGCGCCGAGGAGCACGACCGCCGGGATGTCCTCGGCGATCATGACGCGCGGACCTTGAGCGTGCGTCCGACGAAGTCGAGCATCTCGCGCAGCGTGTCGTAGTCGGGGTGCTTCATGCGCAGCCACGCGTTGGCCATGTAGCCGGCGGAGACCGGCTGCGTGGGCGTGCCGGGCGGAGGCAGGTGGCTGTCGATGATGCAGCCGCCGAAGCGGCCCCAGACCTCCTCGGAGCCGTCGTAGCCGCGAATGTGCCCGTCGCACTCGGGACGAAGCGCGATGATGCCGGCGGCGTAGCGACGCGTGAGCGGACGGCTCGCCTTGCCGTGGACGATGGCCATCGCCCACTCGCGATAGATGTCGATCTCGTTGCCCGCGGCGTAGAGGTCCCACGCGCGCACGCCCGGCGGCCGGCAGCCGATCTCGCTGAATTTTAGGCCTTTGGGGCCATAAAACCACTCCATGTGCGTGGCCGAGGTGCCGAGGCCGAGGGTCTCGATGACCTTCTGGCCCATCGCCTTCACCTCGTCGTAGCTGGACGCCATGTCGAGGCGGTTGGTGGCCACGAACTGCGGCGAGATCCAGCGGGTGCGCATGGCCTCGAGCACGTTCGGGTAGTAGTGCGAGACGAAGTCGTGGACGACGCGGCCGTCGATGCTGATGGTGTCGTAGAAGCCCTCGTGGCCCTCGATGAACTCCTCGACGGCGACCGAGCGGCCCCCACCAGACTGGCCGACGCCGCACGTGACGAGCGCCTCGTCGAGCTCGCGCGCATCATCGCAGCGGTAGGTGCCAGACGCGCCCGCCGCGTCGCGGGGCTTCACGACCAGCGGGAAGCCGACGTCCTTGGCGAAGGCGCGGATCTCCGCGACGTCGGAGCTGCCGATGGACGCCGCGCACGGGACGCCGGCCTTGCGGAGCGCCTCCTTCATGGCCGGCTTGTCGCGGCACAGGAATGTACTCTGCACGCTGTTTCCAGGGATGCCGCAGCGCTCGCGGACCTTGGCGGCGGCCATGACGTGCGCCTCGACCACCGCCTCGAG
>JAYTOQ010000117.1:0-2891 GCA_043747665.1 Polyangiaceae bacterium
GCGGTCGTGTATTTCCGGCTCGGGCTCTATCCGCGCGCCATCTCGATCTACGAGCAGCTGCGGCGCACGAGCCCGCGTGATCCCGCGCTGCTCCTGAACCTCGCGCTCTGCTACCTGAAGACCGGTCAAGCTGGCCTCGCGCGGCGCGACCTCGAGCAGCTCCTCACCGTGAACCCTTCGCATGCGAGGGCCTGGGGCTATCTCGGTCTCGCGTGCGAACGCATGGGCGCGCTCTCCGATGCGCAGAAGGCCTTCGAGCAGGGCGGTCACGGGCAGATGGCGCGGCGCATGGCCGATCGCCGCGCGTCGCAGGCGCCCCCGGCGATGATGCAGGACGAGACGAGCCCGTCGCGCGAGGTGCGGGACGTCGTCGCCGCCGCCTTCGAGGAGCTCGATGCCGGCGAACTGAGCTTCGCGCTGGCCGAGCCGGTGAGCGACTCTCAGGCGCGCGACAACTCGCCGGACAGCTGGCGGCCCATCGAGCTCGGTCAGATGCAACGCACCCGGCCCGACGGCTCGCCGCTGTCCATGCGTGGTGAGCAGCTCGCTGCCGAGTCGAAGAAGCCCGACACGAGGGACGGGCCACCTCCCGTCCTGATGCCTCAGCTCGGTGGACCGCCGTCGGCGGGCCATCGCATCACGTTGATGGTCGGCGTGGCGCCGCAGTACGCAGCCGCGGATCTCGAGGCGCTGAGCCGACTTCCCTCGCCGCGTCCGCCGACATTCGCGATCGAGGAGACCGGCGGCGCGCTCGGTACCGGTCGCAGGGTCCGCACCGCTCCCCTGCCCGCCGTCCGCGTCCCGGCCATCGGGCCCGCGGACATGGGCACGTATGATCCGAACGCGCCGACGAGCAAGCGCACGCTCCCGCCGCCGCCGGTGTTGAGGGCCACAACGGAGCCGCCGCCCGCCGCGCAGCTCACGCAGGACTCGATCATCGCGTTCCCCGCCACGGGCAGCGTCGTCGTGCATCCGTCAGGCGTCGCGCTCGTGCGCACTGCCCCGGACACGGGCTTCGCTGCGCGACTCGAGGCGCTCCGCGTATCGTCGAACGCGCTCACGATGAAGCTCCTCGAGCGTCACGTGAAGGGCAAGCCCACCGGCGAGTCGTTCGGCGGCGTCGGCAGCCCGCTCGTCCACGCCACGGGCGACGGTCAGCTCGTCCTCGCGCCGCGTGCCGGTCGCAAGCTGTCGTCGTTCACGCTCGAGCCCGGCACGCACGACATGTGCTTCGTGCGCGAAGAGGTGCTCCTCGGCTTCGACGGTCAGCTCGCGTTCGAGAATGGTCGCCTCGCGACCGGCGAAGGCGAGTTCGTGGCCGTCGTGCAGCTGCGGGGCAAGGGCGCTGTCCTCCTCGAGGCCATCGGCGAGATCCTCACGCTCGAGGTTCAGGGCAACCGTGGCCTCAGTGTGCGGCGGGAGGTCGTCCTCGGTTGGTTCGGACGTCTCGTGCCGCGCGCGCTCGCGCCCAGCGAGGCGCCGTGCGGTCAGCGAGGGCTCGTGAGCTTTGCGGGCGAAGGCCGGGTCCTCGTCGCCAGCGCGTGACGCGCGGGTCGGGCCGGGATAGACCCGTCCTCGTGCCGGAGTCGGGATCGCAGCCTCGTATCGCGGCAGACGTACCGCCGGATGTCCCGTCAGACGCGCGTTCCGGACGCGACCTGCTCCCGCGTGAAGCGCTGAAGGTCCGCCGCAAGGAGGTCCGACGTTCGCTGGCGCAGGATGCGGTGAACATCCCCAACCTGCTGACGTTCGCGCGGATCCTCATGATCCCGCTCTGCCTCTGGTTCCTCGTTCAGGACACGCCGCGCGCCGGCTTCTGGTCGGCGATCGTCTTCACGCTCGCGGCGACCACCGACATCCTCGACGGCTACCTGGCGCGCAAGCTCGGCGTCGTGAGCGTGCTCGGCAAGCTCATCGACCCGCTCGCCGACAAGCTGATCGTGATGGCCACGCTCGTCTGGCTCGTGCCCATGGATCGCATGCCGGCGTGGGCGGTGATCGTGCTGCTCGCGCGTGAGTTCAGCGTCACTGCCCTTCGCAGCGTGGCCGCGAGCGAGGGCGTGATCATCTCCGCCGGTCAGGAGGGCAAGACCAAGACGGCTCTTCAGATGATCGGCATCATCGCGCTGCTCGTCGGGTACCCGTATCACCTGTCGTATTTCGGGGTCGATTTCGGTCTCGTCGACTGCATGATGGTCGGCCGCGCGCTGGTGTACCTCTCGCTCGTATTCTCGGTGGCCAGCGCCGCGCAGTACATCCGGCTCTTCGCCGCCGCCGTCGAGGCCAAGGAAGAGAAGCGGGGCGACAAGAGCGGGAAATTGCCGTGATTCCGGCGGATAGGCTTGCCAGCAGGCGAGCATCCGTGCCATCAAGGGGCGGCATGCACAGGGCTCGCAGCTACCGGATCGTGAGCGTCGTGTTGTGCGTGGGGCTGGCCGGGCTCATCGCGCTGACGGCGTGCTCGGATTACCAAGAGGGCGATCGCTGCGAGGTCCTCAACGGCAACGGCGACTGCGCGAGCGGGCTCCAGTGCCTGCCGAAGGCCGTCATCAACACGCCCTACAACAGCAGCGATCGCTGCTGTCCCGTGGATCGCAACACGGCGACGCACCCCGCGTGCATCGTCCAGTCCGCGTCCGACGCCGGGAACGCCCCGCCGTCCGATGCCAATACCGGCCCGACGAGCGACGTGACCGTCGGCGACGGCCCGGTCGAGACGAGCACGATCCCCGAAGCCGGACCCGACGCCGCGGACGCCGCGGACGCAGCCGAAGGCGGCTGAAATTGAGCGTCGCGAGCTCCGCGCCGCTCGTCGCCGCCACGCTGGTCGAGCACGCGCAGAACGCGCTGATGCTCTCGATCGCCGTGGTCCTGCCCGTGCTCGTCGTGGC
>JAYTOQ010000118.1:0-1618 GCA_043747665.1 Polyangiaceae bacterium
GGCATCGGTCATCAGACGCTGCTCCTCTATGCACGCGGGAAGGAGCCCATATGGAACGGCAAGGACCCGGCGATGCGTGCGCCGTTTGCTGCCACCAGCCAATCCATGCACTTTACACGCAGCGACGAGACCGGGCGACGCTATCGGGACCGCATCGTGAGCGGCAAGACCTACCGCTACTACGCGGACGAGGGCCGCGCGATCGGCAGCGTCTGGACCGATTGTCCCGCGATGGCCGCGAACACGCCGCTCATGGCGGAGACCACCGGGTATCCGACGCAAAAGCCGCTGAAGCTGCTCGACCGCATCGTGCGCGCCACCAGCGACGTCGGCTCGCTCGTGCTCGATCCGTTCAGCGGCTCGGGCACGACGCTCGTCGCAGCGGCGGCGGCTGGCAGGCGCTTCGTCGGGTGCGATGCGGGCGCGCTCGCCGTCGCCACCATCCGCACGCGGCTGGGCGCGGCAGGCGTTGCGCATCGCTTCGTGGCACACTCGGGCGAGCGATGAGCGATGAGCGATGAGCGATAGCGACAGCGACAGCGACAGCAAGAAGCGATGAGCGAGAGCCGCGTTCTCCTGCCTCTGTTCCTCGACCTCGCGGGCAAGGACGTGCTCGTGGTCGGCGCGGGCGTCGTCGCGACGCGCAAGGTCGAGGACCTCGTCGCGGTGGGCGCAAACGTGCGCGTGGTCGCGCCGCGCGTCACGGACGAGATCACCGCCTCGGGCGCCGCTGGCACCGTCACCGTCGCGCAGCGCGGCTTCGAGGAGCGCGACGTCGACGGGGCGTGGCTGGTGCTGGCTTCGACTGACGACGCCGCCGTGCAGAAGCGCGTGGCCATTGCCTGCGCGAAGGCGCACGTGTTCTGCGTGGCTGTCGACGATCCTCCCAATGCCTCGGCCTACGGCGGCGGCATCGTGCGACGCGGGCCGGTGACCATCGCGATCTCCACGTCGGGCGAGGCGCCCGCGCTGGCGCGCCTCCTCCGCGAGGTGCTCGAGCAGGTGCTGCCCGACGAGAGCTACGTCGATGCCGCGCGCGCGCTCCGCGAGAAGTGGAAGGCCGACAAGACGCCGATGGCCTCGCGCTTCGGCGAGCTGGTCCAGGCGTTCCAGGAGCGGTCCTCGTCAAAACCGTCACCCGGAGACGGCGGGCAGCGCTGACCGCAAGCCGGGGCCGTGCCACGCTCGGCGGGATGCTTCGCCTTGGCTCGCTGCTGCCCTCCTTTGCCACTCTTCCGCTCGCCCTCGTCTTTCCCGTCGCGCTCTTCGTCGCGTGCTCGGACAGCGCCGTCGGCGCCGTGACGCCCACGGAGGTCGCGGACGCCGCACCGCTCGAGGCTGCGACCGAGGACGCGACGCCGCCGCCGGATGCTGCGCCCGATGCCGCGCTGCAGTCGTCCATCTCGGGCTCCACGAAGACGAACTTGGAGTCGGAAACCCATCTCGCGGTCGCGCCCGACGGGCGCGTGCTCGTCGCGTGGATCGGCCTCGGTCCGAAGTTCGGAACCGGCTACGCGTTCTCACCCGATCGGGGCGCGACGTTCGCTCCCCCCGAGCTGATGGCAGGCAATCTCGGCGACCCCATCGTCGCCAGCGGCTCCGACAGCAGTCTCTACAT
>JAYTOQ010000119.1:0-3675 GCA_043747665.1 Polyangiaceae bacterium
ACTACGCACCTACGCGCGAGCCTTCCGCTCGGATCCGCAGACGGTGCTAGAACCGGTCCGCCATGGAAAGACGCACGCTTTTGTCGGTGGGAGCGCTAACCGGCGCCGTTGCCGTGCTCGCGTTGCTCTTCGGTCACGCTCCCCGCGCTGTGGCGTTCGCGCCCCGCGCGCCATCGGATCCCGGGGAGGTCCTCGAGGCGCGGCCGCTCGGTGCGAACGACGAGCGCACACGTGAGATCGCCGGCCTGCGGCGCACGCTCGCGACGGCGCCTCGTGACTTGCCCCGTGCGGTGCGCCTCGCGCGCCTCGACATCATGCTCGCACGCGAGCGCTCGGATCCGCGCTACCTGGGCCATGCGCAGGCCGCGCTCGCGCCGTGGTGGAGCGAGGAGACGCCGCCGGTGGAGGTGCTCGTCCTTCGCGCCACCATCTTGCAGTCGTTGCACGACTTCGAGGCCGCGCTGAGGGATCTCGACCGAGCAGTCGCCGTTGCGCCCGATCATGTCCAGGCGTGGCTCACGCGCGCGGTGGTCCTCGGTGTTCGAGGTCGTTATGCGGAGGCGAGCGAGAGCTGTCGCCGCCTCGTGCCGCTCACGACGAATCTGGTGGCGACCGTATGTCAGTCGGGAATCGACAGCGTGACAGGCCATGCGGCGGAGGCGTCCACGCGGCTGACCGAAGCGCTCGCGCGCGCGGGCCGCGTCTCCCCCGACGAGGAGGCATGGGCTCGTTCCTCGCTCGGCGAATATGCGACGCGGCTGGGGAAGCTCGACGACGCGGAGCGAGAGCTCGCACGCACCCTCGAGCTCGATTCGAACGACAGCTACGCGCGCGCGGCCCTGGCCGATCTGCTCCTCGATCGAGGACGACCGAAGGAGGCCTTGGCGCTCGTGCGCGGCAAGGAGGCCAACGACACGCTGCTGCTGCGCATCGCCGTCGCCGAGCGTCGCCTCGGCTCGCCCGACGCGAAGAGCCACGCGACCGCTCTCGGTGCGAGGTTCGACGCGAGCCGACTGCGTGGCGACGTCGTGCATCGCCGGGAAGAGGCGCGCTACTGGCTCGAGGTCGAAGGCGACGCCGCGCGAGCGCTCCCCCTGGCGCTCGCGAACTGGGACGTGCAGAAGGAGCCTGCCGACCTGCGCATCCTGCTCGAGACGGCGCTCGCCGCGAGGCGACCGGGAGACGCCACCGCCGTGCTCGCGTGGTTGTCGGAGACGAAGCTCGAGGATCCGTTCATCGCAAAGACCGCGGAGGCGCTCGGTGCGGCGCTCGCGAAGCCATGAGGTGGCGCGCGCTCATCGGCGTGGCGTTCGCGCTCGTCGTCCTCCTGATTTCGTCGCCCGCGTTGGCGCACAAGCCGAGCGACAGCTATCTCTCGCTCTCCGTCGACGGCCCCGTCGTCCACGGTCGATGGGATATCGCCATTCGCGATCTCGATTACACGCTCGATCTCGACGGCGACAGCAACGGCAACATCACCTGGGCCGAGGTGCGCGATCGCCAGGCCGAGATCGCCGCGTATGCGCTGGCACGGCTCACGCTGCGCGGAGACGACGACGCATCGTGCGCCGCCGCCGCTGATCCCTCCGGGATCGCAGTCGTTTCGCATTCCGACGGTACCTATGTGGTGCTCCGATTCGCAGCGCGCTGCTCGCGCGACGTCACGAGCCTGGGCATCGACTATCGCCTGTTCTTCGATGTCGACCCGCAGCATCGCGGCATCGCTCGCATCGAGGCATCCGGCACGACCCGCACCCATACGCTCTCGAAGAGCGAACACGAGGCGCGGTTCTCGCTCGCCGACGCCGGAAGGATGCGTGCGTTCGGCTCGATCGTGAAGCAGGGCATCATCCACATCTGGGCAGGCTACGACCACGTCCTCTTCTTGCTCGCGCTCCTCTTGCCGAGCGTGCTGCGTCGCGAGGGCAACACCTGGCGACCGGTGCCGCGCCTGCGCCCCGCGCTGCTCGACGTGCTCCGCATCGTGACCGCGTTCACCGTGGCGCACTCGATCACGCTGAGCCTCGCCGCGCTGGAGATCGTGACGCTGCCGTCGCGACTCGTCGAGTCCGTGATCGCGGCGAGCGTCATCCTCGCCGCCGTGAACAACGTGGTGCCGGTGCTCCGTCAGGACCGGTGGATGGCCGCGTTCGTGCTCGGGCTGATGCACGGCTTCGGCTTCTCGGCGACACTGATGGATCTCGACCTGCCGCGCTCAAACCTGTTGCAGACGCTGTTCGGGTTCAACCTCGGGGTCGAGCTCGGCCAGCTCGCGATCGTCGCAGTCTTCGTTCCGATTGCCTATTCGGTGCGTGAAACAGTGGCATATCGACGTGTCGCCCTCGTCGCTGGGAGCTGCGTCATCGCGGTGCTCGCCACGATCTGGCTTGTCGAGCGGGCCTTCCTGATCAAGATCATCTCCTGACGATGGAACGCGATTGGTGTCGTCGAGGCACCGATGAAACCGACCGAAGCGATCGATCTCACGAACAGCTCGTGCACAAATCACTCACTGAGTGAGCGCGCGCTCGTGGCGCTCGTGCTCGCCAGCTCGCGATGAAGCTTCAGGCCCGCGCCGATGGTGCCGGCCACGCTGGGCAAGCCCGCCGTCGCGTTCACCATCCACAGGTTCTCGAGCGACGTGCGGAACGGGCGCCGATGCACGCCCACGTTGGCCGGTGTGAGTGCTGCGCCGTAGGCATTCCCCGCGGGCGCGCCGCAGAAGCGCGCGTTCGTCGCGCCGGTGCCGGTCACGCGTAGCGCGAGGTGGTCGCGCAGCCGAGGCACGTAGCTCGCCTCGAGGATGTCGAGCAGGTTCTCGCGGATCTTCTTCTTCTCGAGGTTGTACGCGCGGCGATCGCGGTCCCTCAGGCTCGCGAAGCGCGCGTGATCGCAGGCGGTCGCCACCTCCAGGATCTGGTGATCCGGCGGGCACAGTCCGGGCTCGGGCGAATGCAGCGTCGGCGTGGAGAGGAACAGCCACGGGTTCGACAGGTCATGGCGGACGAGCTGGTCGTCGTACATGCGGTTGATGTCCTCGTGAGGGTAGTGCCACACGTTGAACGAGCCGAAGCCGTGCTCGCGCAGATCGAGGCCCTTCACCGCGAGGTACATCGTGAACGTCGCGCACGAGTAGTCGTACTGGAGGTGCCGTCGATCGCGGGCGCCGAAGTGATGCGCTCCGGCGAGCTGGGCGGTTCGCTGCGGATCCACGTTCGAGACGTAGCGGTCGGCGGTGAAGCGCCGGCCGTTGGTGGTGGAGACGCCGCATACGCGTCCGCCGTCGACGTGGATGCGATCGACCTCGTGCTCGAGGAGGATGGCGCAGCCCGGTGTGCTCCGGATCGTGTCCGCGATGGTGTCGACGAAGTGGAAGAAGTGATGACGCGGGTAGTAGGCGCCGCGGTCGTAGCCGCACACCAGCGCGACGTGCAGGATGAACGAGACGTCGCGCGGCGGCAGCAGGTAGTCGCCGCTCTGGCCCGCGAGGATCGCGCGGAGCCGCGGCGGCATGTGGACGTGATCGTAGTAGTCCTCGAGCGTCCAGCGCGCGTAACGCGCGAGGTGACGATAGCGATGGAGGTTCACGAGCAGCGACCATGGCGTCAGCTTCGAGGGCAGCTCGTCGTTCTGCGACAGCTCCCGCGCGATCGCGGCGATCGTGCTGAAATAGCG
>JAYTOQ010000120.1:0-12137 GCA_043747665.1 Polyangiaceae bacterium
GGAGGATGCCGCTGCGCGCTTGCAGGATCAGCTCTTTCGCGCGCGCACACTCGGCGCGACGGGGATCGCCGTCGCCGTGGGATCGCTGTCGTGCATCGCGGCGCCCGCACTGACGCCGGAGGACAGCGCGATGCTGCGCTCGCTCGCGCGTGCCGCGGCGAACGGGCCCTTCGTCGTGTTGATCGACGACGGCGACGAGGCGCTCGGGGCGTATCGCGAGCCGATCAGGCTCGCGGCAATGCTCGGTGCGCGCAACGCGGACGCGGGCGCGGAGAGCGTCGTCGTCGAGGTCTGCGCGGCGAGCGAGCCGGAGCCCGAGTCCGCGCCGGAGATGGTCGAGACTCAGGTCGACGCGCCGGTGGCGCCCGTCGAGATGGTAAAGCTCGCGTCGGAGCCCGCGCCCGTGCCGGAGTCGGAGCACGAGCCCGTCGCGAAGCTCGTGAGCAGGACCGAGCGCGATGCGGCCCGGCGCCGGCAGACCGCGGGCGTCCCCGTCGCGGGGCCCTCGGATTACTGGCGCTCCTGGGCGATCGCGCTCGGCGCCGCGCGTGGGCCGCAGCCGCTCGCATCGTTCGAGCGTTTGTTCGTCGAGAGCTACATGCCGCTCGCCAATGCCATCGCAGCGGGGCTGGACGACGCGCGTGCGGTTCGCGCGCACGACGAGCTCAAGAGCGGCTTCGAGCGCACGTACACCGATGCGTTCGCGACGTTCGGCGCGACAGGCCGGCGCCCTCGCATGGTCATGGACGCCTACGAGGTCGCATTGAAGCAAGCTCGCTTGCATAATGCACGCACCACGCACGTGCTCGTCGTCGATGCGATGCGATACGATCTCGGGTGCCTCGTGCGCGACGAGCTCTCCACACGCGCCGCCGGCATCGCATCGCTCACGAGCGAGTCGCTGCTCTGGAGCTCTCTGCCCACCACCACGTATCGCCAGCTCGAGACGCTGGCACGCGGTATGGATGCCCTGCGTGCGCCCGCGATGGAGGAGACGACCGAGTCTCTTCGGGGACGCAGCGCCGAGACCGTGCGCCGCCTGCGCGTCGGCTCACGCGAGCTCTACAAGCTCGACGTCGTTCCGTCGATGCTGGGCGCCCTCCCCGACCCCGCGGAGAGCCCCGGCCCCGCCCACGTCGTCGCCGCGCTCGGCGACATCGCGACGAGCGTGGCCGACGCCGTCCTCCGGCACGTCGAATCGCTCCCGCCGCGCACGCTCCTCCTCGTGCTCGGCGACCATGGCTTCACCATCGACCGCCGCGGCCGCATCACCCACGGTGGAGCGACCCCGGAGGAAGTCCTGGTCCCGTGCCTGGCCTACCTGGTGGGCGACCTCCACTAGCCCGCGCGCCCGTCGCGCCCGTGCCCGTGCCCGCCGTGGCCGTGCCCATCGTGGCCGTGGTCGTGCCCGCCCGCTCTCTCCTTCTCGTGCGCGTGCCCATGATGCACATCGGGTACGTGCGCGTGCTCGTGCACCATCCTCGTGTGGCCGTGCTCGTGCGTGTGCTCTCCCTCGGGCATCGGATCGTGGACATGGTGGTGATGCCCGTCGTCGTGCCGATGCATGTGCTCGTGCGCGAGCGGCTCGTGCGCATGCCGATGCGCATGACGCTCCGTCATGTGCAGCACGAGCCCCGCCACCATCACCGCGCCGGCGAGCACCGCGTAGAGCCCCGCCGGCTCACCGAGCGCCCACGCGAGGAGCGCGCCGCAGAACGGCGCCGACGCGAACACCGACGCCGTTCGTCCCGCGCCGAGCGCCCGCTGCGCCTTGTAGTAGAGGCGGAGGCTCAGCCCGTAGCCAGCCGCGCCCACGACCACCAGGCCGATGAGAGGCAGTGTCGCCGGCCACGTCTCTCCGAGCGCGAGCGCCGCACACGACGAGAGCATCGCGCCGAGCGCGCCCTTCGCGGCGACCACCGCTGCGGGATCGAGCTGCGCGAGCGGCTTCGCGAGCGTGTTGTCCATGGCCCAGCCGAGCGCGGCCGCGGCGACCACCACCAGGCCGAGGGCATGCGTCGCGCCGCTGGCCTGGCCGCGATCGAAGACGAGCAGGGCTCCGCCGGCCACGAGCAACAACGCGGCGAGAGCCACTCTCCGACCCACGTGCTCGGCGTAGAAGATCCGCGCGAGGACGATGGTGAAGACCGCCTCGAGGTTGAGCATCAGCGACGCCGCGGTGCCGCTCGTATGCGCGAGCCCCCACGCGAGCGCCGCCGGCGCGAGCCCGGCGCCCAGCGCTGCGATCATCACGATGCGGCGCAGATGCTCGCGACGGAGCTTGGCCTCGTCCTTCGATTGCGTGACCAGGCCGACCAGCGCTGCGCCAGTGTAGAGGAGAGCGGCAGTGGCAAACGACCCGACACCGTGGCCGAAGCGCTGCACGAGCGGGGTCGCGAGCCCGAACGCCAGCGCCGACGCAAGCGCGAGCATCGTGCCGCGCAGGGCCGGTCGTTCGGCGGAGGTCGCAGGCGGGGTCGTCACGCGAGGAGCGTAGCGTCACTCGTGCGGCTCGTCGCGTGCGGCTCGTCGCGTCCCGGCACCCGTAGTAAAGAGCGCTGATGAGCACCCTGACCTCGCGGTGGCTCGACCGCGCGACCGAGACGCGCCCGGCCGTGTTCGACGGCTCGGGCCGGCACTCGTACGCGGACGTCGTGGCCGCGTCGATCAGCGTGGCTTCGTCGCTGCTCGACGGGCGGCCGTCGCTGCGGGGCGAGCGCGTGGCGCTGCTCATCGCGCCGAGCGCGCGCTTCGTCGAGGCGTTCTTCGGCGTGCTGCTGGCCGGCGGCTGCGTGGTCGTGCTCTCGCCGCTCCATCCGCCGCCCGAGACGCGTTACTTCTGCGAGGACGCCGAGGTCCGGACGGTGCTGTTCTCTTCCGAGCATGCCGCGCTCGTCGAGCCGCTCGCCGCGACATGGGACGTTCGCGACCTCGACACCTTGCGCAGCGCGAGCGAGCACATCGGCGCGGTGACCGGCGCCGCGCTCGCCACGGGCGGCGATGCGCCGGCGCTGCAGCTCTACACGAGCGGCACGACCGGCAAGCCCAAGGGCGCGGTCATCACGCACACGAACCTCGAGGTACAGCAGGAGCTCGTCGGCGCCGCGTGGGGCTTCGGTCCCACCGATACGCTGCTGCATGCGCTGCCGCTGCACCACATGCATGGCCTGGCCATCTCGCTCCTCACGGCGCTCGGCGCGGGCGCGACCACCAGGCTCACTACCTTCGTCGCGCCGTCAATCTGGGACGTCATGAAGGACGCGACGGTCTTCATGGGCGTCCCGGCGATGTACCACCGGCTCTTCCTCGCGTTCGACGCCACCGACGATGCATCGCGCGCGCGTTGGACCGCGAACGCGAAGGCGCTCCGCCTCGCGACGAGCGGCAGCGCCGCTCTCCCCGTCACGCTCGCGGAGCGCTGGCGGTCCATCACCGGGAAGATCCCCCTCGAGCGCTTCGGCATGACGGAGATCGGAGTCGGCATCACGAACGTCCTCGAGGGCGAGCGCTACCCGGGCTGCGTCGGCTTCCCGCTCCCCAGCGTCGAGACACGCATCGTCGGCGACGACGAGCAGCCCGCCGAGACCGGCGAGCTGTGGATCCGCGGGCCGAGCGTCTTCACCGGCTATCACCGCCGCGACGAGGAGACGCGACGCTCCTTCGCGAAGGATCCCGACGGCGGCGCCCCGTGGTTCCGGACGGGCGATACCGTGACGCGGATCGGCGACGATCCCGGACCTCGCCCTTTCAAGATCCTCGGCCGCACCAGCGTCGACATCCTCAAGAGCGGTGGTTACAAGCTGAGCGCGCTCGAGATCGAGGAGGTCCTCCGCGAGCATCCCGCGGTCGGCGAGGTGGCGGTCATCGGGGTGCCCGACGAGGCCTGGGGCGACCGCGTCGTCGCCTGCGTGGTCCTCGGCGCCGCGGGTCCGGCTTGCAACGAGGCCGCGCTGCGGTCGTTCGCGAAGGAACGCCTCGCCAGCTACAAGGTGCCGAAGGACGTGCTCTTCCTGACGGCGCTCCCGAAGAATGCGCTCGGAAAAGTCATGAAGCCCGAGCTGCTCGCCCAGGTCCGCGCGTCCGTCACGGACACGTGACGGACGCGTGGCGCCCTCGCACCTTTCACCACGATCCGCTGTTGAGACGCGGACGTATCGTGGCGTGATGGGTCCGCCGCGCTAGCGTGCGCTCGACCATGTACGCCCCGCGCGCTCTTGCTGTCCTCGCTCTTCTGTCGACCGCGGCCGCCGTCGGCTGTGGCTCCACTGCGACGCCGCGCTCCGGCTACGAGGACCCGGTCGCCACGCCCGATCCGGCAGCGACCGCGCCGGCCCCCGGCCCGTCCGGCGACTTCAACAACACGAAGCCCGCGCCGCCGGCGGTCAACCCCGCCGACATCAACGAGGTCTACGGGCACAGCGCGGACACGCTCTTCGCGCTCGATCCGGTGTCGAAGGCGGTGACGAAGATCGGCGCGTTCGGCGGCTGCGGTCCGGTCATCGACATCGCGCTCGACGAGGCTTCCAACCTCTTCGCGACGAGCTATACGTCGCTCTACACAGTCGACAAGAAGACTGCAGTCTGCACGGAGGTCTCGACGGGCACCTACCCGAACTCGCTCTCCTTCGTGCCCAAGGGCACCGTCGATCCCAACGTCGAGGCGCTGGTTGGCTACGAGGACGCGAGCTACGTGCGCATCGACACGAAGACCGGCGCTAAATCGGTCATCGGCACGCTCGGCGGCGGCCTCAAGTCGAGCGGCGACATCGTCTCGGTCAAGGGCGGCAAGACGTACTTGACCGTCAAGGGCACCGGCTCGACCTGCACGACCAACGACTGCCTCGTGGAGGTCGATCCCGCGACCGGAAAAATGCTGAAGAACTGGGGCTCCGTCGAGCACCACAACGTGTTCGGTCTCTCGTTCTGGGGCGGCAAAATCTACGGCTTCAACGACAGCGGCGAGCTCTTCGAGGTCACCTTCGGCGCGACGCAGATCGCGACGAGCGTCATCCCGATGCCCAACAAGCCGTCGGGCCTCTCCTTCTGGGGCGCCGGCTCCTCGACGTCTGCTCCCCTCGTCGAACCCACGAAGTAGCCAACCCCGGAGACCGCGCGCCACGAGACCACGAGACTAGAGGCGGCGCAGGTGGCCGCGGAGCTCGTCGGCCTTGGCGAGGCCGGTGTGCTTCCAAGCGATGCGGCCGTCGCGGTCGAGGATGATGATCGTGGGGACGGCCGAGAACTCGCCGAATGGGCCCTGCGGCGTCATCACCGACGGATCGGCGAGCGCGACGGGGAACTCCACCTTGAGCGCCGAGATGTACGCCTCGACGAGCATGATCTCCTTGCGCGGATGGAGCGCGAGGAGCGCGTAGTTGACCTTGGCGCCGTCGTTCTTCGCCATCGCCACCAGGTAATCGATCTGCGCTTGGCCCACGATGTCGCCCGTCGTGACGAATGCCAGGATGGTCGGCTTGCCGCGATGCACCGCCGAGGACACGGGCCGCTCGTCGAGCGTGTCGAACGCGTACGTCACCGGTCGTTCGGGGAACGCCGCGCCCGGTTTGTCGGAGATGCCTACCGGCGGATCGGCGGTCTTCGGCCCGCAGCCGAGGGCAGGCGTCACGACCACCGCGGCGATCGCCAGGACGGCCAGCACTCCGCGCACGCTCATGAGCGACAGCTTAGTCGTCGCCTTTCTGGCCGACGAAATTGTCGCTCTTGTTCGCGAAGAGCACGTTGAACGTGGTGAGCGAGCCGTAGCAACCGGTGATGTAGCTCTGCATCGCCACCTTCTCCTCGGCCGTGAGCTTGCCGTTGGAGTTGATCTTCTGCTCGAGCACGCGGAGCTTGTCGCGGATCATCACCACCTTCGAGAACAGGGCCTCGATGGGGATGCGCTTCTCGGCGGTGCCCTCCTTCCCCGGCTTGAGGATCACCTCGCCGCCCTCCCAGCGGTTGCCGATCGGCGCATGTCCGACGCCGAGCTCCTCGCGAATCACATCGCGCAGCACTTCCCTGAATTCGTCGGCGTTCATGTCGAGCAGCTCCTCCGGCAACGTGAATTCGAGCTTCCCAGGCGCACCAGGCGCGTCTCGCGTCTGCCGCGCACCACTCGCAGAGAGGACCGGCAGCGACGCGGACCGTGACAGCCCGCGCCCGCCAAACGTTCGCCCACCGCGCGTGGGCGCCTGCGGCTTGGCGGTGAACGTCCCGCGCAGGACGTACTGCGAGCATGTGCTCGTCGCGTAGAGGGGCGCGGGCCAGACGCCGAGCAGGCACTCGCCGTGCCGGCGCACCTCGCCGTTCTCGTCGATCTTCTCGATGACGCGCACGAAGCGAGCGCACGTT
The DNA here is from genome assembly GCA_043747665.1 of Polyangiaceae bacterium. Taxonomy (GTDB): domain Bacteria; phylum Myxococcota_A; class Polyangia; order Polyangiales; family Polyangiaceae; genus Labilithrix. The sequence goes on from JAYTOQ010000120.1 coordinate 6,352, forward strand.
CCGCAGCGATGATCGCCGGGGGCGTCACTCATCGCGGCTCAGCCGGCGCCTTCGCCGCTGGGGGGCAGGGCGGACGGTAGATCGAGCGCAAAGAGATCGATGTAGACCATCAGCGCTTCGGGGGCGTCGCGTCCGGCGCGACGATCGGCGACGACCGCATGCGCGATCTCCTCGACGACCTGTGGTAGCGGCACGTCGATCATCGTGACGCCCAGGTCCTTCGCGCACGTCAGGACCTCGCTCTTGTGGACGAGCCACTCGTGGCGCGCCTCACGGATGCCCTGATCCTGGTCGTAGCGGCAAAAGAGGAGCTCGACGAAGTCGAGGTAGAGCGGCGAGACGACGAGGCAGACGCGATCGCCGTTCTTGGTGCCGACGAGGGCGCGCGGCGGCGTGCTTCGCTTCGCGGCTCCGGTCACGTGCGCTGCGATGCGCTCGCGCCGCTCGTCGTCCTGCTCCACGCCGAGCAGCGGCGCATAGAGCGCGATCTTCGGGACGTCGACGTTCGGCGCATCGATGTCGAGCGCGTCCAGCCAGGCCTCGCGACCGTCCGCGCCCAGCGATTGGTAGGCGAGAGCCGCCGCCGTCGCCGCCGCCGCGTCCTTCGCGAGCGCGGCGAGCCAGGTGCGCCACGCCGCGTGCGTGCGCGGATCCAGCGATGTGGCACGATCGCTGGCAGCGAGACGAACGCTCTCGCTCGCGCGCATCAGCCCCTCGTCGTCACTGGGCGTCTTGCCTTTGGTCATCGGTCGAACGGCCGCGCACCCTAGCACCGCTACCCAGGACCGGAAGTCACGACGCGCACTTTCGGTTCGCCAAGATGGATCATGTGTCGACACTGACCTCCCTTGACTTCACGATGCGGTCCAAGAGATTTTCCACAAGGCCAACCTCGCAGACCATGGTCGACGCTCCCGCACCTCCCGCACCTCCCGCACCTCCCGCACCGCCCGCACCGCCCGCCCGCGCAACGCCACCGGCCGATCCGCCGGAGGTGATCGCACGCGTGAAAGAGGGCCTCGAGCTGGTCGACATGCTCGCGCGACAGCTGCGACGTCAGTTCGGTCCCTACGTGCAGGTCGACGATCTCGCGTCGCAAGGTCGCGAGGCGCTGCTCGCGGCAGCGCGAAGCTTCGATCCCGATCGCGCGGTTCCGTTCCGGCGGTGGGCCAACCTTCGCATCCGTGGCGCCATGATCGACGGCGTACGCCAGAGCGGTAACCTTCCGCGCCGCGTCTATCGCAAGCTGCGGATGCTGCAGGCCGCCGACCGCGTGCACGAGACCGCCGCGGAGGAGCAAGCGTCCGCGCCGGTAGCGGGCGACGCCGAGGCCGACGCGAAGATCAGCGAGCAGCTCGGAAGCGCCGCGATGGCCATGGCCATCGGTTTCCTCTCCATGCGATCCGGAGAGGCCGTCGACCGCGCCGAGGACACGAAGGCTAGCCCCGAGCAGGAGGTCGCGCACGCCGAGCTGCTCGCGCGCATCCGCGCTGCCATCGCCGCGCGACCCGAGGCCGAACGCCGCCTCCTCGAGCGCCACTACTTCGAGGACGTGCCGTTCGAGGAGACCGCACGAGAGCTCGGGCTCTCCAAGTCGTGGGCGAGCCGCCTCCACGCGCGGGCCATCGAAGAGGTCACGAAGTCCCTGAAGCGCGATCGCGTCATCGGCTGAAGCCGCGGACTCGCGGAGTCAGCTTTTCGCGCAACTCCTGGGCGGCGCGGCCGACCGTGGGGTTCATGCGGATCGGCAGCGAGGATCGAGGACTGGCCGCCGCGGCAAGGGCCGCCGCGGCAAACGAGGGCGGCGCGAACAAGGGCGATGCGTCGAAGCGCGCCGCGCCCGTTCACGAAGGCGAAGGACCAAGCGCGTTCGCGCGCATCCTCCAGGGCCTCGGTCGCGAGGTCGAGCACGGCGAGAAGGTCACGCGGCGCGCCATCGAGGGTGGCGGCAAGGACCTCGGGCCCGCCGAGCTGCTCGCGCTGCAGGCCGGCGTCTATCGCTACAGCGAGGCCGTCGACCTCTCGTCGAAGCTCGTCGATCGCGCGACGAGCGGCGTGAAGACCGTGCTCCAGGGGCAGTGATGCGCTAAGGCCGGGGCGTGAGTGCGCATCGGGAACGGATCCTCGTGGCCATGAGCGGAGGCGTCGACTCCGCCGTAGCCGCCGCGCGCCTCGTCGACGCGGGCCTCGACGTGGTCGGCGTCACGCTTCATCTCTGGGACTACCCCGAGGAGGGAGCGGGCTCTCACGGTCGCTGCTGCGCGCCCGAGGATCAGTACGACGCGCGACGAACCGCGGACGCGCTCGGCATCCCGCACTTCACCTTCGATCGCCGCGAGCTCTTCGCGAAGACCGTCGTCGAGCCCTTCGTGGACGCGTATCTCGCCGGTGAGACACCGAGCCCGTGCACCGCCTGCAATCGCGGCGTGAAGATCTCCGAGCTCGTCGCCCTCGCCGATCGTCTCGGCGCCGCCCGCGTCGCCACCGGTCACTACGCGCGCCTCGCGCGGACGCAGGGGCCCGACGGCGTGCCTTACCTGCGCGAGGGCGCCGACCCGTCGAAGGACCAGAGCTACTTCCTCTACGCCACCCCTCGCGCGCATCTCGAGCGCCTCGTCTTCCCGCTCGGCGACAGCATGAAGCCGGACGTCCGCGCCGAAGCCGTACGACGCAACATCCCGGGCGCGACCAAGGGCGAGAGCCAGGAGCTCTGCTTCGTCGGCGCCGGTGCCGGCGCCTACGCCGCGTTCGTCGAGACGCGCGCGAAGGGCCGCGTTCGTCCGGGGCCCATCGTCGACGCCGACGGAAAGGTGGTCGGCCACCACGAGGGCATCCATCGCTTCACCATCGGACAGCGCAAGGGCCTCGGCGTCGCGCTGGGCAAGCCCGCTTTCGTCACGGCGATCGATGCCGACACTGCGACCGTGCGGCTCGGCGAGGGCGAAGGCCTCGAGTCGATCGTCGCCGATGTCGACGACGTGGTGCTCGCGCCGGGCGTGTCCCTGCCGCTCGACGCGCGCGTTCGTGTCCGCTATCGCCACGAAGGCGCCGAGGGCCGCATCGAGGCCACCAGCGGCTCTGGGCGTGCGGTCGTACGCTTCACAAAGCCCGTGCGCGCCGTGAGCCGCGGCCAGGTGGCGGTCTTCTACGAGCTCGGACCGCACGGCGATCGGGTGCTCGGCGGCGGACGCCTCTGTTACAGTCACGGTTCGTGAGACGCACACACACGGCGCGGGTCATGGTGAGCGGAGGCGTCGTCGGCGCCGTCATCTTCGTGCTCGCGTCGACGTTGCCCGCGTGCTCGCAGGGCGAAGGCAGCGGCAAGGTCGCCGGCACCCTCAACGTGCCGAACTGCTGGACCGGCCCTTTCAATCTCAGCGCCGATTTCCTCGCCGGCGAAGCGTATCGCGAGGGTCTTCAGCTGCGCATCCAGAGCGGCAGTGACTTCGAGTCGTTCAGCGACGGCGTCTCCATCCTCCTCGATGACATCGGCAAGGTTCGTCCGGATCCCGCCCACGGCGTCGCGGGTCTCTACAACCAACCCTTGGTCGTGGATCTCCCGCCGGCGGTGGTGCCGCCCGGCGTTCCCGTGAAGGCCAACCCCGATCCCGCGTTCGTCAGCCTCACGCTCTATCTCCAGAAGAGCTGCCGCACGCAGAACGTGGCGCTTTACGCCGTACAAGAGGTGTCGATTCCCACCGACGGCACCTGCGGTGCGAACGCGATGACCGGCGCCGATCCCACGACCGGCTGCGATCCCGCAAAGGACGCGCCGGCCGGCATCGGCAGCGGCAAGAGCCTGATCGCGTTCAACCACGTGTTCGACGGCAACCTCGACGAGCCGCAGGCCGCCGAGCGCCTCACGTCCGGCTGCTTCGATGTCTATCTCGCCGATCCGCGCGACGTCGCGCCCGGCGGCCTCGGTCCCCCGCCGCGTTGCCGGGGCCACATCCGGGGCACGTTCAGCTTCTATTTCGAGCGCGGGCGGCCGAGCCAGCCGTTCCCCTGAGCGGTGCGCACGTCGACGTTCGACGGCTCGCTCCTTTGCACACATCGTCGCTGGCGCGATACGGAACGCCTGTCCCGCTCCTTGCGTCCGTGCAGACGCCCCGATACTTTTTCATGCGGTGCAAAAATTCCGCGTCATGCGTGCGCTCTCGCACGCGGTCGCCGGCGCCTGCTTCGTGATCGTCACGACTGCGGCGCCCGCGTACGCGTCCGAGAGCGCGGCCGGCGGCCCGGCCCTCCGGCAAGCGCGCGCCGCGTGGGACAAGGGTGCGCTCGAGACCGCCGAGCCGCTCTATCGCGAGGCGCTCGAAAAGGGCGGCCTCGCCCCCACCGACGTCCTCGAGGGCTACGTGCGCCTCGGATCGATCCGCGCGGCGAACGGCAAGAAGGACCAAGCGATCGCCGCGTTCCGCGCCGCGAGCATCCTCGACTCGACGTTCGCGGTCCCGACCGAGGCCGGGCCGAAGGGCCCCGCCTACGCCGCACAGGCGAAGAAGGACACCGCGAAGATCGGCAGCATCCAGCTCTCGCTTAAGGCGCCGAAGGAAGCGACATCGGGCAAGCCGTTCACCGTCACCGCATCGCTCGACAGCTCGCACATCCCGATCGTCGCCAAGCTGGGCCTCGTCGCGCGCGATGGAACGAGCGGCAAGGAAGTGGTGGCCGAGGCCAAGCCCGGCGAGTCCGTGGAGCTCGACGTGGCGTCCGAGGTCACGATGCCCAACGCGAGCATCCTCGTTCGCGTCGATGCCCTCGATCGGCAGGGTAACCGCCTCGCCTCCGCCGAGGAGCGCGTCCGCGTGCCCGAGGGCGGCGTGGCTGCTGCCGGCGCTGGCAGTGGCGCGAAGAGCGGCCGCGGGAGCGCATCGTCGTCGTCGTCCGCGCCTGCCGACAGCGACAGCGGCGTCCGCAAGGGCGGCGGCTTCTGGTCGTCGCCGTGGCCGTACCTCATCGGCGGCATGGCCATCGCCAGCGCTGGCACCGCCGTCTACTTCGGCACGCGTCCCACCGCTCAGGTCGCCGTCGGCCAGGTCGGAGTGAAGGCGAAATGACGCGTCAGGGTAACAGTCAGGACAGTGATCCCTCCGCATCCTCGCCCGGTGCGGGCGGCCACTCGGCCATGGGCGGCTCCATGCCCGACATCCGCGCGAACAACGGCGGTACGTACTTCCTGGGCCGGTACCGCATCGTCGACGAGATCGGCATCGGCGGCATGGCGTCCGTGCATCTTGCACGCATGGACGGCCCCGGCGGCTTCCAGAAGTGGGTCGCGATCAAGAAGATCCATCCCCACCTCGTCGAAGACGAGTCGTTCGTGCAGATGTTCCTCGACGAGGCGCGACTCGCGGCGACGCTGCAGCACCCGAACATCGCGGACGTCTACGATGTCGGCGAGGCCGAGGGCGCGCCGTTCTTCGCCATGGAGTACGTCCATGGCCAGGACGTGCGCAACATCCGCGTGACCGCCCGCAAGCGAAAGGAGAGCGTGCCGCTCCCGATCGCGCTCGCGATCATCCATGGCACGGCGTCGGCGCTCGACTACGCGCACGAGAAGCGCGGCAATGACGGCACGTCGATCGGCCTCGTTCACCGCGACGTCTCCGCGAGCAACGTGATCGTTAGCTACGATGGGGCGGTCAAGCTGCTCGACTTCGGGATCGCCCGCGCGACAAGCCGCACCCACAAGACGCAGGTCGGGACGCTGAAGGGAAAGATCCCGTACATGTCACCGGAGCAGTGCCGCGGGTCCGAGCTCGATCGGCGCAGCGATCTGTTCT
>JAYTOQ010000121.1:0-8594 GCA_043747665.1 Polyangiaceae bacterium
TCGGGGCAGCCGTCGCCGTCGTCGATGCCGTCCTTGTCCTCGGGGACGTCGGGGCACTTGTCGTACTGGTCGGGGATTCCGTCGCCGTCACGATCGGGCGGGAGGGGGCAGCCGTCATTCGGGTCGTCGCCGAGATGATCCTCGGGTGCATCCGGACATGCATCGATGTCGTCCGGGATCCCGTCGTGGTCGCGGTCCGACTGACGCTCGTTGCGCCAGCGCGCGCGCATCTCGGCCTTGCGCTCGGGCGACTTCGCGTCGGAGTCGAGGATCGGAACGTAGGTGCCGATGAGCGCAACGAGCCGGAAATCCGGGGCGCCGTAGGCATTTGTGAAGAGACGCGTGCCGCCGCCGGCGCCCATCCACCAGTGATCGGACGGGCCGAACTTCATGCGCCCTTCGACCTGCCACTCGACCGGCGTGTTCGCCTTCGAGAAGAACGTGTCGCCGATGATGGCGTCGCTCTCGATACCCGTCGACCCGAAGAACGTGGCGCCGAGACGGTACTTGCCGTCCTTGATCGGGATGAAGCCGCCGAGCGCCCAGCGCGCTTCGTTGCCGACGCCGAGGCCGGATCCGTTGTTGGGATCGTTGATCGAGTGACGCGGCCGGAAGTGGAGACCGAGGTTCGCGTCGAGCGTGATGAACTTGATGGTGTGCTCGCCGGTGAGCATCACCATCGCGCCGGCGCCGTTGTCACCGCCGAAGTTCGAGACCGTTCCGGTCGGCGCGAAGATGCTGAGCTGCGCGCCGAACGCGGAGCGCCGGTCGTCGGTGCGGAAGAGGGTCGCGCGGAAGTCGAGCCGGAGGTCCGACGCGGCGGGCCCGCTGGCCTTGATGACTGTGGTGCCGTTCTGTCCGGGGCCCTGGACGTTGCCGGTCCCGTAGTCGGGGTTGCCGCCGTCCTGGATCGGGCTCCACGGAAACGTGACGCCGAAGCTCGCGCGGTCGAGGATCTCGAAGCCGGCGCTGCCGTAGACCGTGAACTGGTCCTGGATCACGCTCGTGCGGCTGGTCCGCGCGAGGACCGAGGTGTCGGTCGTGACGTTCCGGACCTTCAGCGGCCGGAGCTGGTAGCCGAGGGCGAGCTGCCCGTAGAAGATGTTCCGCTGCTGCGTGACGGGACGGAACAGCGCGATGCCGTCGTCGGGCGCGCCTGGCACCTCGAGCCGGTCGAGGTGGAACGTCTTGACCTGGGCTTCGGCGCGCTCGCTACCCGCAAGCGCAGCCGCGGCGACGGCCGCTGCTATTTTCCAACGAGAAGCTGCTCTCATCCCAATGATTTCGCGCACAAAGAGAAGGAACTTCGCGCTGAGGGCCCGGTCCCGCTCAGCTGCGGCCAGACTAACCCGTAAGGGATGATCGGAGAAAGAAAAGACGGTCGGCGCCGCCGGGAGGGTGTGCGCTTGACACCGCGGCAGGACGGTGCTTTTTTCCGCGGCCCTCTCCCGCGGCCACCGCACGGCCGCCTCTGGAAACGTCATGGCAAAGCCGAAGCGAACATATCAGCCCCACAACACGCGCCGCCTCCGTACGCACGGTTTCCGCGCGCGCATGGCGTCCAAGGGTGGCGCGAAGATCCTCGCGAACCGCCGCCGCAAGGGCCGCGCTCGTCTGACCGTCTCGATCTACGCGAAGTAGGTCGCGAGCTAGGCAGGGCGTTTGACCGGGTTCACCTTCGGTAAGGAGCGCCGGATCCGGCGCCGTAGGGACTTTCTCCGCGTTCAGGCGGTCGGCCAGCGCACGTCGACCGCGCACTTCGTGATGCTCGTGGCCGCGCGCGAGCCGGCGGGGTGTGCTCGCGTGGGCTTCGTCGTGACCCGGAAGATCGGCAACGCCGTGCAGCGCAATCGCATCAAGCGCGTCTGCCGCGAATGCTTCCGCATGTGGCCAGACCTCGTCCCCGACGGCATCGACCTCGTCATCATCGCGCGGTCACGCGCCGACGAGCTCGGCCTTGCCGCCGTACGCGCCGAGTGGGAGCGCGCGCGGCCGGGCCTCTTGAAACGATGCGTCGCCGTGCTCGGGCAGAAATGAGCATCTCCGGCGGTCTTTGGCGTGTGACTTCTGTGGCGTCCGGCGGAGTCCGGCCTCATGTTCCGGCGCAGTCGATGTTCGCCCGCGCGCTCATCCATCTCATCCGCATCTACCAGCAGATCGTTTCGCCCTGGCTCGGGCGCGTCTGCCGGTTCGAGCCGTCGTGCTCGCGATACGCCGTCGCGTGTCTCGAGAGCCATGGCGCCGCCCGGGGCAGCTTGCTTTCGGTCAGGCGCCTGTGTAAGTGCCACCCGTTTCACTCTGGCGGCCTCGATCTTCCTCCACCGTAGAAGTTCGCCTCTGCCTTCTCAGGCAATCCCGAAAGCACCGAATGGAACGAAGCAGTGTCCTCCGCTGGGGCGTGATCGCGATTGCGATCCTGCTCTTCTACAAATTCGGTTGGCCGCTGATCTCCGGCCAGAGCGGCGACAAGGCCCTGGTGACGAGCGCTCCGGCGGTCGCGCAGATCAGCCCGCCGGGATTCCCACCGGACCGGATCGACGCGGCCGGCACGCCGCCGCCGCCCGAAGGTGACCTCTGCACGATCAAGGGCGTTCGCTTTGAAGCGGAGCTCACGTCGCGCGGCGCCTCGGTGCTGCACTACTACCTGACCGACGCGAACTACGCGCGCTCGCTGGCGCATGACCTCTCGACGACGCCCGACCACGAGCGCTGGCGGAACCTCCGCACGACGTTTCGCGGCAAGGATGCCGAGAGCCAGGTCAAGTACGACCGCTTCCTCTGGAAGCTCGATCACGGCGACGCCGCCGCCACCACGCCCGACAAGAGCTGCAAGTTCACCTACGAGGACGAGGACGTCCGGATCGTCAAGACGATCACCGCGCACCCGACGCGCCCGTTCGAGCTGAACGTCGAGACCGCGGTCACCAACCTCGCGAGCGCACCGAGGCGCCATCAGCTCACGCTCGCGACGTTCGCCTTCCGCAAGAACAGCGACACCAAGGGAAGCCTCGGTCGCGTGTCGCCGTTCGCGACGGAGCTATCGTGCGCCGTCGGCAAGGATGTCGTCCGCAAGGGCAAGGACGACTTCAAGGGCGGCATGTTCACCGTCGCCGGCGTCGATCGCTACGCCGCGGTCAACAGCCACTACTTCTCGCAGGCGATGGTCCCGCAGCCCGATCCGGCCAACAGCGCGGTCGTGTCCGACGCGCCGACCTGCGGTCTCGTCGCCGAGCCCCTGGCGCTCGATCCGCCGGATCCCGACGACGCTGCCGCGATCTATCAGGCGAACCTGACCTATCCGCCGAAGGAGCTCGCTCCGCAGGCCACCGCGACCTACCGCGACGTCGCGTTCTTCGGTCCCAAGGAGCGCGAGGTCCTCGCCCACGCCGCCGGCGGCAACGTGAAGCTCGGCGAGCTCCTGAACCTGGGGTTCTTCGCGCCCGTCGCGAACGTCCTCGTCAAGATCCTCGATTTCATCCACGACCACATCACGTTCGGCAACTGGGGCCTCGCCATCATCGCGATGACGATCGCCCTGCGATCGCTGCTCTTCCCGCTCACGTACAAGTCGATCCGCACGACCATCGCGATGCGCCGCCTCAAGCCCGAGGTCGACGCGCTGAACAAGAAATTCGCAGACGACGCGCAGGCGAAGAACCTCGCGATGATGGAGCTCTGGAAGAAGCACGGCGTGAACCCGTTCGGCGGGTGTCTGCCCCAGCTCGTCCAGATGCCGGTCTGGTTCGCGATGTACACGACGCTCCAGACGGCCGTGGAGATGTACCACACGAAATTTCTGTGGTTCTCCGACCTCTCGGCGCCCGACAAGTTCTACATCCTGCCGCTTCTGCTGGGCGTCTTCATGATCGTCCAGCAGCGCATCGTCCCGCAGCAAGGCATGGATCCCATGCAGGCGAAGATGATGATGTACATGCTGCCGGCGGTCTTCACGGTCATGATGCTGTTCCTGCCGGCGGCGCTCGGCGTCTACATGCTGACGAACAGCCTCCTCGGCATCGGACAGCAGCTCGCGGTGGAGCGAATCGCGCCTCGCGGCAAAGATCCCAAAGGGATCATCGTCACGGAGAAGGGCAGTCCTGGTAATAAGAAGACCAAGGCCGCCGCCTCCTAAAGGTCCTTGAAAGGGAAATCACGTGTCTGACCAAGAACAAGGCGCAGCAGCCTCCGCCGACAACGGCGATCACGACGACGACGGGCCCCTCGATCCGCAGACCGAGCGCGCGCTCAACTTCGTCGACATGCTCCTCGAGAAGATGGACATGGACGCCGAGGTCACCCTCGCGCCGGACGACGGCGAAGGCTCGGCGGACGAGATTCGCCTCGAGATCGAGGGCCCCGACGCAGGCCGCGTGATCGGCAAGCGCGGGATGGTCCTCGAGGCCATCCAGTACTTGACCACGCGCATCGCCCACAAGCCGGGCGAGCCCCGCAAGCACATCGCCGTCGACGCCGAGGGCTATCGCGCGCGCCACGAGGACCAGCTCGCCGAGATGGCGGTCAAGCTCGCTCGTCGCGTTGCCAAGGAGGGCAAGGTCATCACCTTCGACCCCATGAGCGCTCGCGATCGTCGCGTCGTGCATATGGCCCTGAAGGAGATCACCGAGGTCCGCACCGAGAGCCACGGCGAAGGCCCGGATCGTCGCGTGCAGATCATCCCGGTCAAGGGCGGAGCTCCCTCGGGCGGCGGCGCCGCGGACCCCTCGCGCGAAGACTGACCGATCGCGCTACGTTTCGTAGCGTGGCCTCGTACAAGAACCTCGACGGTACGGTCCCCGATCAGGGGATCGGCGCGCTTTTCAAGTGGCAGGTCGCGGACCGCGTCGCCGGCCGTCGCCGTCGTGATCGCGCCGCGTTCACGACGCCGCGTCGCGCGAATGACGGCGCAGCGCTGACGAGCACGACGCCGCATCTCACGTGGATCGGCCACGCCACCTTCGTGCAGCGTCTCGGCGGGCAGCTGCTCGCGACCGACCCCATCTGGTCGGCGCGCATCCACACCATCCCGCGCATGGCGCCGCCGGGCGTGGCGCTCGATCTCTGCCCGAAGCTCGACGTCGTGACCGTCTCGCATTCGCATTACGACCACCTCGACCTGCCAACGCTCAGGTCGATCGGTAAGAATGCACTCTACATCGTTCCCAAGGACAACGCCGACCTCCTCACCGGAGCCGGGCTGCCCAACGTCGTCGAGCTCGGCTGGTGGGAGTCGCACCAGGTCGGCGAACTGAAGGTCACGCTCGTTCCGGCGCAGCACTGGTCGATGCGTGCGCCGTGGGACAAGAACAAACGGCTCTGGGGCGGCTTCGTCTACGAGTCGCGCGTACCTGGCGAGGGAACGAGCTATCACGCCGGCGACACTGCGTTCAGCGAGGACGTGTTCGCCGCCATCGCCGAGCGCTTTCCAAAGATCGACTGGGCGATGCTGCCGATCGGCGCTTATGACCCGACGTGGTTCATGAAGCGACAGCACATGGGCCCCGAGGATGCGGGACGCGCGTGGGAGATCCTCGGCGCGAAGCAGCTCGTCGCCATGCACTGGGGCACGTTCAAGCTCACCGACGAGCCGCTCGGCGAGCCGCCAGAGCGACTACGCGCATGGTTCGCGGAGCGTGGACACGCGATGGACCGCATGTGGATCCCAGACATCGGCGAGACGCGCGAGCTGCGCCAACCGCGTTGACTCGAGGTCGCGCGCGATCAGCTTAGGCGAAGCAGCGGACCACCGAGCAGCGCGTAGCCCTTCTCCGTCGGAACGGTCACACCCTCCACCTCGCGCAGGAGCCCGAGCGCATGCAGGCGCGGCGCGAGGTACCCATCGATGGGCCTCCCGTGCGACTCCTCGCCCGTGAGGTGAGCCTTACCGGAGCACGGCACGCGCAGGGGCACGTGCCACGCTCGTCGGACGCGTCACGGTCGCTCGGCTGCGTCACGAGCGGCGGGCGCACAGCCTCGCTCGCTCGAGTAGGAACGCTCGTTCACGCTCGTTTTTCGTGAGGTCGGCTGCCCGTTCGAAGTCGGCGCGAGCCTCCTCCATGCGTCCGAGCTTCGCCAGCAAGTCGCCGCGGACACTCGGCAAGAGGTGGTAGCCGGATAGCGCCGGATCGCCGGCAATGGCATCGACGAGCTCGAGTCCTGCCCTGGGGCCAAATGCCATGGCGAGCGCCACGGCTCGATTCAGCTCGACGACCGGGCTGGGTGCGACCGCCGCCAGCGCCGTGTAGAGCGCAGCGATGCGCGGCCACTCCGTCGCGGCCGCGGTCGGCGCGCGCGCATGACATGCTGCGATCCTCGCTTGTACCACGTAGGCGGTGGAGCGAGCTCCCGCCAGCTCTTCCGCACGCACGAGCGCAGCGAGACCACGTCGAATCGCGGCGTGGTCCCACGCGCTGCGGTCCTGATCGAGGAGCAGCACGGGCTCGCCGTCCGGGCCCGTGCGAGCTGCCGTACGCGAGACCTGGATCTCCATCAGCGACACGAGAGCGTGCACGTCGGGCTCGGCCGGAACGAGCTCGGCCAGCACGCGACCCAACCGCAGCGCGTCCGCGCAGAGCGCCGGTCGCATCCAGTCCTCGCCCGCCGTCGCCGAGTAGCCCTCGTTGAAGACGAGATAGACGACCTCGAGCACCGACGCGAGACGCGGCCCGAGGTCCTCGCCGCGCGGGACCTCGAACGGGATCTGCTTCTCGACGAGCGTCCGCTTGGCGCGGACGATCCGCTGCGCGATGGTCGGCTCCGGGACCAGGAACGCGCGGGCGATCTCCGCGGTCGACAGACCTCCGAGGAGCCGCAGCGTGAGGGCCAGCTGTGCCTCTCGTGCGAGCACCGGATGGCAGGCCACGAAGACGAGCCGCAGCAGGTCATCGCCGACGTCGTCGTCGGCGTCTTCCTCGAACGACGGCGTCGTCGCGATCTCGGTCTCTCCGGCGAGCATCTCGTGCTTCGCCTTCACGAGGCGAGCGCGGCGCAGCTCGTCGATGGCTCGATGCTTCGCTGTCGCCATGAGCCAGGCTCCGGGGTTGTCGGGCACACCTGTGACGGGCCACCGCTCGAGCGCGGCGACGAGAGCCTCCTGGGCGATCTCTTCGGCGAGGCCAACGTCACGGACGAGGCGAACGAGCCTCGCCGTGACCTTCCCTGCCTCAGCCCGCCAGATCGCTTCGACGAGATGTACTTCCGGAGCTGGCACTGCCCCGGATCAGAGCATCGTCACCCGGGGAAGACCATCACCTCACGAAGCTCGACGCTGGCGTGCTGCGCGCCCGGGCATTTCCCGGCCCACTCGATGGCCTCGTCGCGCGACTTCACGTTGATGATGTAGTAGCCGCCGACCACCTCCTTGGCCTCGCTGAAGGGGCCGTCGACGACGACGCGGCGGCCTTCCTTGTACGAGATGCGCGCGCCCTTGGCGGTGGGGAGGAGGCCGTCACCGTGGAGCATGACGCCGGCCTTCTTGAGCTCTTCGGTATAGGCCCAGTACGCCGCGCCCATCTCTTTCTGCTGCTCGACCGTCGCCTTTGCCTGGGCCTTCTCGTCCGTATTGATCACGATCATGAATTGCATGGCGCATTCTCCTGCTGAGAGGCCCGCATCGTGGGCCCAACTCCACGTCGATCCAAGGGTCCCGAGATCGACAAGCCGCCTGTCGATTTCATCAATTGCAGATGCGACCAAGTAATGTCCGCCGTTACGCAGAGTTAATCGCCCTGACATGTTTTCGCTGACCGAACTGCGAGTATCGCTTCCGGAGGCTGAACATGAACGTTTCATCCGTCGTCGCTCTCGTCGTGGCGCTCTCGGTCGGCACGACAGGCTGCGTGAACAACCGCCCGCCGCCGCCTGTCCCGGAGCGCGCCACGGTCACGCCCGACATCGTTCCGGCCGGTGCTCCATCCGCGACCGATGGCCGTCTCGTCATCGACGTGGTCGGCGAAAACGCAAAGGTATTCGAGGTCACCGAGCTCGTCACGCGCACGAATGCTGGCTACGGCGGGAAGAATTCGTCATTCTTGCCGGCGCAGCTCGATCGAAAGATGCGACCGCTTTGCCTCACGCCATGCGCGATCGATCTGCCGCTTGGCTGGCACTCACTCGTCTTCGAATCGACCAACGATCCCCTCCACACGAGCACAGCAGACGTCACGGTGGGTCCGCAGCCGACCGTCGTGCGCCACGCCCTCGGTCGCGACAAGCCCGCGAACGCCGGCTACGTTGGCGGCATCGCGATGCTCGTTCCCGCGGGCGGCCTGTTAGTCATGGGCACTGTCGCGACGCTCGTCGGCGCGAGCGCCAAGGAACCGGCCGCGAGCCCGACGGGCAACACGAAGGGCGACGCGCGGGTGTTCTTGCCGATCGGGCTCGTACTCCTCGGGATCGGCGCTGCGCTCGGCATCGGTGGGACCGTCCTCATGGCGAACAACGCCCCGGAGCGGCAGCCCGGCAGCACGGCGAGGTGGGCGCTTCCTTGAGGAGCGCCCACTTTGCTCAGTCCTCGCGGAGGTCGACCGGGCCGTCGAGCGGTGGCCTCTGCATCATGCCTAGAACGGCGATGCGCGCCCACGACGGCGCCAGTAACT
>JAYTOQ010000122.1:0-3269 GCA_043747665.1 Polyangiaceae bacterium
ACGGCGCCGAGGTCACGCCCGACCCGAACGCGACGGGAGACAACGGCGACAACGGCGAGCCCGACGGCGCGCTCGTCGCGGCCGACGACAGCACGAACATCGGCACGGTCCACGAGGGGCTCACGGCCGCCTCGCAGATGCGCGCGACCGCGAACGTCAACCTCCGCAAAGGCGCCGGCACCAGCTTCGCGGTCGTCGCCGTCATTCCGTCGGGCACGCTCGTCACGCTCGTCAGCGCCACGCCGCAGAACGGCTTCCTCAACATCAACTTCAACGGCACGACCGGCTGGAGCGCTGCGACGTACCTGGCCGCGGTCGCCTCGACCGGTGGCAGCAGCGGCGGCGGCTCCAGCAGCGGCGGCAGCGGCACGGTGAGCCTCGATGGCCCGCCTTCGCCGGACAACGCGATCGCGCGTGCGAAGCTCGCGGTCGGCTTCTCTTACTACTGGGGCGGCGGCGCCTGGCAGGCAGCCGGCGCGTCTTCGAGCAACAAGGGCTCGTGCTCCGGCAGCTGCCCGTCGTGCTCGCACTCCGGCAAGTACGGCGCAGACTGCTCCGGTCTCGTCGCGAAGGCCTGGCAGTTCGGCGCCGAGAACCTCGAGACCAACGCGCACCCGTATTCCACGTCGTCGTTCGTGAGCGACTCGTCCGGCCACTGGTCGACGGTCTCGCGCGCCGCGCTGAAGAAGGGCGACGCGCTCGTCTACAACACCGGGGGCTCCGGCCACATCGTCCTCTACGAGAAGGGCGACGGCTGGGGCACGCCCACGGTCGTCGAGTGCCGAGGCTGCGCGTACGGCTGCGTGTATAACGCACGCTCCTTCAGCTCGACGTTCCACGCCATCCGCCGCGCCGGCTTCTGAAAAGCGCGGACCGAGTCAGCGCTCGCTGAGCGCGCCGGGCTCGATGCCGAGCTCGGTCTCGATCTCGGCGATGATGCCGTTGACCTTGGCGTCGTCGAGGCCGAGCACGTCGGCGAGGTCGAGCAGGAACTCGTTCTCCGCGTTGGTCACCTGACCGTCGGCATACTGGACGACCGCCGCAGCCGTGAACATCCGGCGGCGCGTCTGCTCGTCGAGCGCCGCGTCGCCGAGGGCCTTCAGGCGGCCTTCGAGGCCATCGGCGGTCAGGCGATCGAAGGCGGCGTGGACGCGCGCGTCGATCTCGGCAGGCTCGCGATCGCGCAGCGACGGCAGCTCGCGCGCGATGCGAAGGATCGCCACCAGCTCGACGTTCGTGACGCCGTCGGCGCACGCCGAGAGCGCGATCGCGTCGAGGACGGCGTCGTCGATCGGCGCGCCTTCGAGGACCTTCGAGAGGAGATCTGCGGCAACTGTCATGGACGCGCTCACTCTACATGACGTCTTCGTAAGGCTTGCGCGGGTAAAAAATTCCGCCCAAGGGCAGCGAGCGCACCTCCTGCTACATGATCAAGAGCGTCCCCGCAGCGGCTCCGATGCGGATCGTCCTTGCGGCGTACCCGCTTATGGAAAAAGGTTCAGGCCGTTCCGGGGGGAAGTAGGGCCACAAACGCATGAACGCGCTCCTTCGCACTCGCCGCCTCTCGCTGTCGACCTCCCTGAGGCGCGTCCTCGCGGGAACCGTCGCGGTCTCGCTCCTCGCGTGCTCGTCGGCACCTTCGGAAGCCCCGTCCTCCGCAGCGGCGGACACCGGCGATCTCGGACACGTCGCGTCACCGGTCATCAAGGGTAAGAGCTCCGACGCGTCGCAGGACGACGTCGTGCTCCTCGTGCACTTCGATCCGACGTCGAACAACGTCGGCGCGTGCACGGGAACGCTGCTCTCCGACAAGCTGGTCCTCACCGCGCGTCACTGCGTGGCGGACACCGATGAGTCCGCGGCTTGCGACGTGAGCGGAACACCGCTCGCGCAGGGCGTCGTTCGCGGGAACCACCCGGCGTCCACGCTCTACGTCTTCGTCGGCGCGAACCGCCCCGACTTCAACAGCGGCAACGTCACCCCGGACGGTCAGGGCGCGAAGATCCTCGACGACGGCGGCAAGAACCTCTGCAACCACGACATCGCGCTCGTCATCCTCAAGGAGCCGATCAAGAACGCGAAGATCGCGCAGATCCGGCTCGACTCGCCGGTCGTGAAAGCCGACGTGATCACCGCGGTCGGCTGGGGCGTCACCGACAAGTCGCCCGAGCCGACCGTCCGGCAGCAGCGTTCGGGCATCAAGGTCACCGGCATCGGGCCCGACGCGCAGACCGCGTTGCCCTTGCCGCCCAACGAGTTCGAGGTCGGCGAGTCGATCTGCTCGGGCGACAGCGGCGGGCCCGCGCTCGCGGCGACGAACGCCATCGTCGGCGTCGTCTCGCGCGGCGGCAACAACACGCAGCCCGATCCGGGCAACCCCTCGTCAAGCTGCGTGAACGGCGCCAGCGACGCCGAGAACATCTACACGAAGGTCGCGCCGTTCAAGAAGTTCATCGTCGACGGCCTCGCGTCGGTCGGCGCCGAGCCCTGGTACGAAGGTGGTGCGGACCCGCGCCTCGCGAAGCCCGGCCAGACGTGCCGCGCCGCTGCGGAGTGCCGCTCGAACTTCTGCGATCTGGATGCCGCCTACGCGCACGCACGCTGTGTCGGTGGCGATGCGTCGGACGCGACACTGGCGGCGTGCCAAGGCGCGGGCGTCTGCGGCCAGGACTGCTCCGCCGATCCGACGGCGTGCCCCGACGGCGAGACCTGCAACACGGTCGCTGGCGGCGCGCAGATCTGCCAGACCGCGGACCGCGCGGCGACCACCAACAGCGCGAACGCCACGAATGGCGGCGCGAGGACCGTCACCAAGAGCGGCTGCAGCCTCGTGGCCGCTCCTGCGTCTGCACCTTCCGGCGGGCTCTTCGCGCTCGTGCTCGGCGCGGTCGGTCTCGCGGCGGTTCGTCGTCGACGTACGCGCGGCTGAGGTGCTCGCGTCACTCCGGAGGCACGAGCCGTCGGATCGACATCGCCATCGTCTGCGCTGCACCGCGTAGCACGTCGACGATGCGCGATGCCGGCGGGCCTTGCTCGATCGCGAGGTCGTAGCTGAGCGCGCCTGCCTGGTCGCCGCTGTCGACGCGCTGCGCCCCGGCATTCTCGAGGATCCCGCGCATCGCGGTGTTTCCTTCGAGCACTTCGGCGCGGATGGTCTGGATGCCGCGTGCCTTCGCGGCGCGCGCCATCTCGAAGGCGAGCGCCGAGCCGATCCCGAGCCGGTGCATGTCGTCGACGACGGTGATCGCCGCCTCGGCCACGTGGTGGTC
>JAYTOQ010000123.1:0-2023 GCA_043747665.1 Polyangiaceae bacterium
TGGTCCTTGGTGCGCTGGCCGCGGTGGTGCTCGCCTATCCGATCATCTCGTATGCGGGCGGTCCGGTGTGGACGGTAGCCCTCGGCGGCGCCGTCTTCCTGCTCGTGCTCGGCAGCGTGCTGGGCGAGCGCCCGTCGGACGTCGCGCGCCACGAAGTCCACGTCGACGTCCTCGTGTTCCTACTCTCCGTGCTCGTTCTCTCGATCGGGCTCCGCAACGTCGGCCTCGTCGATCGCCTGGCCCACCTCTACGAAGGTGGGAGCGCGTTCCGGATCGGGGCGGTCTCCGCGCTGGGGTCGGCAGTGCTGAACAACCACCCGATGGGGCACCTCAACATGATGGCGCTCCGGGGCTCGGGCCACGCGTCGGTCCTCGCGGCGCTGGTGGGCGGCGACCTCGGACCGCGGCTTTTCCCGATGGGATCGCTCGCGGGCCTCTTGTGGCTCGAGATGCTGCGTCGTGCGGGCGTCGAGGTGTCGGTGCGCCAATTCGTGCTGGTCGGCGTGGTGGCCACCGTCCCGGCGCTCGCCATCTGTCTCCTCTTCCTCTGAGCCTTTCTGACCTGGATTCAGCTCGACGTCGCCACGACGGGCGACAGGCGCGGAGGACAACCGCAACACCCCTCGTGTTAGCTCTGAGTGTCCACGTTCTTCCTTTCGGGGGTCACTTCGATGCGCGCGATCCGTCATGTCCCGGTAGTCCTCGTCGCTCTCTGCACTGTCGCCTGCACGGCGCTCCTCGGCGACTTCAGCGTCGGCGCGGGCGCCTCGAGCGGTGGTCTTGGTGAAGCAGGCGCCGAAGGCGGAGGCGAGGGCGGAGGCGGCCCCGTCGGCCTCAGCCCGACGGAAGCGAAGATCGGCATCTTCCGCGCGCAGACGTTCACCGCCGCGACCGACGTCACCTGGACGGTGATGGAGGGCGCAGCCGGCGGTACGGTCGACGCGAAGGGTAAGTACATCGCGCCTGCGACGCCCGGCATCTATCACGTGGTCGCCGCGAGCAAGGCGGCGCCGGCGGTCACATCGACGTCGACCGTCACTGTCGTGCCGCTCGGCATCAACGTCCTCGTCGGCACGGCCGGTGGGCCGGGCACCATCGACGGTCCCATCACCAAGGCGCGCCTACGCAACCCCGGTGGCATCGCCTTCCTGCAAGGCAGCGGCGGCAACGACATCACGATCATCGCCGACACGGGCAGCAACACCATCCGCAAGATCTCGAACGGCGTGATGACCACGCTCGCCGGCACGCCCGGCTTGGCCGGCACGGCCGACGGCGTCGGCGCCACGGCGCGCTTCGATGGACCCAGCCACGTCGTCGCCGACAGCAATGGCAAGAAGGTCTGGATCTCCGACTCCAACAATGCATGCATCCGGAAGGTCGACGTCGACACTGGCATCGTGACGACCTTCGCCGGCAAGTGCGGAACGAGCGGCCACGCAGACAGCACCGACGGTACCGGCAAGACCGCGCTCTTCGATCGGATCGACTCGCTGGTCCTCGGCTCGCAGAAGGACTCGCTCTACGTCTGTGACATCAACAACTTCCGCGGCATCCGTCGCGTCGACGCGACCACCGGCAAGACGAGCTCGCCCATCACCGGCCTCAACAACAGCTGCACGATGGCGGCCGACTACTTCAACCACCGCCTCTATTACAACGACAACAACAACACGAACGACATCGGCTACTTCAACGACCCTGTCGGCGGCATCCTCGCCGGCACGCCACGACAGAGCATCTGCCCGCTCCTCCCGTTGAGCGCATTCAGCTCGATGGCGGCGTCCACGGGGTTCGGCGGAGCGAACGACATCTACACGACGCCTGGCTTCCAGTCGGGCGGTGTCTACCGCTGCAACCTCACCACGAACAAGTGGGACATGGCTCCGTTCGCGGGCTCGGCCACCGAGTTCCGGGTGAAGGACGGCACCCTCGCCGACGCGCGTTTCACGAGCCCGAAAGGTCTCAGCGCCAACCCCGCATTCGGCGAGCTCTATCTCGTCGACGGCAACACCGCTCGACG
>JAYTOQ010000124.1:0-1684 GCA_043747665.1 Polyangiaceae bacterium
GGCACGCGCGCGGGGTGATCGACGCTATTGGCGATCTTCCCTTCGCGGAGGAAGCGCTCGCGGATGTCGCTCTCGCGCGCGTACTCGGCGTGCAGCAGCTTCACTGCGGCGCGGGTGCCGTTGCGGTGACGTGCCGCAAAGACCGCGCCCATGCCGCCGACCCCGAGCAGCCCTTCGAGGGACCACTTGGCGTTCAGCGCAGTGCCCACGCGGGCCTTCGCCGCCTGCACCGGATCTTCTTGATGAGCCGCCCCCGCCATGAATCTCGGATGTTACAGCACCGGGGTCACCAGGAGACGCGTGTGGGCTCGAGTTTTTTCTCCCTGGTCCCGTCCCCCAGCTGGCCCGCGGCGTTCGCCCCCCAGCAGAGAATGGACTTGCTCTTGGTCAGGGCGCAGCCGTGGGATGTGGCCAGGCACATCCCCGCTATATCCGGGACGGAGGCCACCTTGCTGGGGCGCTCGTCGCTCGACTTCTTGCCGAGACCGAGCTCGCCCTCGGCGTTGGAGCCCCAGCACCGCGCGCTACCGTCTGCGAGAAGCGCGCACATGGCTGACTCGCCGGCGAAGAGCTTCACGGCCGGGCTGACCCCGGGAACGGTCACCGGCGTCTTGTGCATCTCGGTGTCGGGCTTCGTGCCGAGCTGGCCGGCATCGTTCATGCCCCAGCACTGGACTCTCTTGTCCTTGGTGACCACGCACGCATGGCGATCGCCGGTGGCGAGGTAGGTCGCGCCGCTGATGCTGGCGGGCTTGGCGAAGCCGCCCTTCGGCGCCGACCAGTCGCCGGTGCCCCAGCACGTGACGGTGCCCTTCTTGTCGAGGGCGCAGCCGTGCGTGAAGCCGGCCGCAACCTGCGTGAACGTGCCGGTGGGCGGTGTGCCGATGGTCGCCGCGTCGGCGCCCCAGCACGCGATCGATGCGCCGCTGCGCGCGCAGGCGATGGCGCCGCTGGCCGTGAGCTCGTCGACCGCTTCGACGCCGCTCACCTCGGTGGCCTTCGCGTGGTCCTTCGCCTGGCCGTCGTTCGTGATGCGACCGGTGCCCCAGCACTTCACCTTCTTGTCGGCGCCGAGCGCGCACGCGAACTTCGACGCGAGCGCGATCGAGGTGGCGCCCTCGGCGCCGCGCACGACGATGCTCGTCGCGCGATCGCCGCCACGCCCGGTGTCACCGAGCTCGCCGGCCTTGTCATGACCCCAGCAGCGAACGGCGCCGCCGGTCACGATGGCGCACGTCGTGAAGTCGCCGCAGTCGACCTGGACGGGCGGTCCGTCGGGCGGCGGATCCTCCGCGGGCTTCTCGGCGGCGGCCACGGGGACCGCGGACGACGGACCAGTCGCCACCGGAGCCGCGCCGCACGCCCACGCCCACGCCCACGCCCACGCGAGGAGGCTCGCGCACCCCAGCACCATCCCACGCCACGACGCGCGTCGCATACTCCTGCTCAGACTACCTCAGATGTGCAGGTTCGCGCGCACGTCGCCGGACTCGAGCTTCGCGAGCTCGTCGGCGAGCTCCTGGAGCTTCTCGTCGGAGCCGGTCGGGACGTGGACCATGAAGCGCGCATAGAGATCGCCAGGCTCGCGGCCCTTGCGCACGACGCCCTTGCCGCGCAGGCGAAGCTTGGTTCCGCTCTGCGTGCCCGGAGGGACCTTGACCGTGACGTCTCCGTCGAACGTCGG
>JAYTOQ010000125.1:0-2556 GCA_043747665.1 Polyangiaceae bacterium
GCGTACCTCGTCCTCGACGAGGGGATCCGCGAGCACTGGGAGGGCCCCGACGGCAAGCCGCTCTCCGCCGATACGCCGAAGCTCGATCAGCGGTGGGACAAATGGTGAGAGACACCCTCGCGCTGACAAGGCGCTGGACCGACCGCCTCGCTTCCATGACTGTGGTGCGCCTCGTCGTGTGGGTGGCGATCGCGGCCTGGGTCTACCAGGGCATCCTGAGTGATCCCTTCAAGCTCACCGACTGGATGGACGACCACCAGTTCTACTCGTGGGAGCAGTCCGATCGCATGACGCTCCTGCGCTGGGGCCAGCTCCCGGCGTGGAACCCCTACTGGTGCGGAGGCACCCCGGGCATCGCGGCGCCGGAGGACTCGTTCCTCTCGCCGGACTTCCTGCTCCGTCTCGTCTACGGCGTCTCCCACGGGCGCCGGCTCGCGATCATGCTGCTCCTCGTTGCGGGGTTCGAGGGCATGTTCCGCCTCTGCCGCCGCCTCGATTGCACGGTCGTCGCGTCGGCCTTCGCCGCCGTCATCTTCGGGACCTGCGATCGCTTCGTGATGTTCCTCCACGACGGCTGGATCAACTTCCTCGGCTTCGAGCTGCTCCCCTGGGTGGTGCTCTGCTTCTTGAATGGGCTGCAGTCGTGGCGCTGGCGGCTCCTCGGAGCCGTTTTCTTCGCGTGGATGGTGCTCAATGCGGGCACGTATCCAGCGCCCTATACGGTGGTGGTGCTGGGGTACCTCACCATCGTCCTCTCGATCCGCGCGGCCATCCACGGTCCAGGCACACGTCCGCGATCATGGCTCGCACCCTGGAAGAGCGGCGCCACCATCGGCGTCGTCGCGCTCGGTCTCGCGGCGGGAAAGCTGATTCCGACCTTCGCGCTCCTCAGCCAGTTCCCGCGCCACTTCACGCCGGTCGAACAGCACGGGGCGCCCGAGCTCTTCGGACCGTTCTTCTACCGGTACGGCGTGGTGATCGTGATCGGCTTGATCGCGGTGGTCCTCGCCGACACCACAGCCGCGCTGTGTTGTGGTGGTGCGGTGCTCGCCTACGCGCTCGCCATGGGTGACTTCGGCCCTCACACGCCGTTTCATCTCCTCAAGGGGCTGCCGATGTTCTCGCAGCTGCGCTTTCCCGATCGCTACACGGTGCTCCTGTTGTTCTTCGTCGCCCTGTGCGCAGCGCGCGGGATCACGCGGGTCGAAGACGCCTTGCCCGGCCTGTCGCGCGGCCTCTGGGATCGCTGGTTCGCGTGGCGGCGGCGTCCGGCGCGCCGGCTCCCCGTCGAGCTCTGGATGGCGGTGGTCGGCCTCGCGACCTTCATCGCGTACGACGTCGTGCGTCCGCAGGCGCAGACCATCCTCGAGACCGTGCGCATCAAGGCGGGCACGATGATGCTCCAGGAGGCGCCGCGCGACTACGAGCAGCCCTTCCGGCAAGCGCGCGGCAACCGGCGCGACGCGCACATCTTCACGACGGCGAACCTCGGATCCATCTACTGCGTCGCGGGCAATCCGCTCCCGCAGTCGCAGCTCCTGCGCGGAGATCTGGAGCAAGAGGAGTATCCGGCCGATCCAACCAAGGCCACGGTGACCCGTAAATCATGGTCTCCCAACGTCATCGAGCTCGACGTCGATGCGAAGGAAGCGACCACCCTCTACGTGAACCAGAACTGGGCGCCGCAGTGGCGGTCCAGCGTCGGCATCGTGAAGGATCACGAGAACCTGCTCGCCGTTGACGTGCCGTCCGGCAAGTACACTTTGGAGCTCGCGTACAAGGACCGGCTGCTCACCGTGTGCTTGCTGATCTCGCTCGCCACGCTGCTCGGCGTCCTCTACGCGTTCGGTCGCGGTGGCTGGCAGTGGCTGCAAGCGGAGCGCCTACGCTGGCGGACGTTGCCGACCTGGCCGGACGAGCCCGCGGTCGTCGACGAGGTACCGGCCGCCGCCGCCGCCGACGACGACGGCGACGAGCCCGCTCCGCGCGTGACGTGACGACGGGTCAGCCCCGGCCGCGTGCTCGCAACGCGATCAGCTGCGCCAGCATCGCGGTGCCATGCGTGAACAAGCGTACCGACGTGTCTCCCCGCACCAGCTGCGAAGCCTCGATGGTGGCCGGTACCTCGATCACGCCGTCAGGAAGCGCTTCAGCGTAGTAGACGAGCTCGGTCGTATAGAAGAAGTCGCGAGAACGGATCCGGTGCGCGAGCGACTGCGCCACGTCCAGGCGCACGAAGATGCTCCCCTGCGAATCACCGGTGTGCATGCCGGCGATCACCCGACGGAGGATGCGGAACGCGAAGCTCATGCCATGCCGCCTGACCCCCCGGAAGGCGACACTGTCTGGGTGTGCCTTCGACCCGATGATGACGGGCGCGCTCGCCTCCCCGAACAACGCCTTTGCGGAGTCGAGGTCCGAGAAGCCCCAGGGCAGGTCGCTGCCGGTGAGCACCGCCCATCGCTCGGGATTCGGACCGTACCGCGTCTCGAGGTCGGCAAGCGCACGCGCGTAGGCGAAGCCGATCCCGGCGGTCGGCTCTCGGAAGACCCTCAC
>JAYTOQ010000126.1:0-9108 GCA_043747665.1 Polyangiaceae bacterium
CAGAAGAAGACGACCGACGTTGACGGCCTGGCGGCAGCCTACTTATAAGGGTGCCCCGCGATGGACAACCTCCCGATCGTCCTCGTCGTCGTCGCCGTCGTTGCGCTGCTCGTCTACTTCCTGTTCTTCCGGAAGAAGACCCTTCCCGATGCGGGCAAGGCGGCGCCCAAGACGACCGGCGCGATTGCGACCGACAAGGACGCGAAGGCGGGCCGCCAGCTCGGACCGACGAAACCGAAGCTGCCCGAGTCACTGCCGTCGACGGACGTCCTCCCCGCCGACGAGTCGGCGAACGTTCCCGCGGCCGCCGAGGACACGACCGCCGCGCCGGCGGTCGCTTCGAAGAAGGACGTCGCGGGCCTCCGCAAGGGACTCGCCGCCACCCGCGGCGGGTTCATGGCGCGCCTCAAGGCGATCTTCACGGGACAGAAAGAGATCGACCCGGCCATTCTCGAGCAGATGGAAGAGGTCATGATCTCGAGTGACGTCGGCGTGAAGACCACGCAGACCATCCTCGAACGCCTCCGCGAGAAGCTCGCGAAGAACGAGCTGGCCGACTCCGATGCCGTCTGGGCCGCGCTCCGCGCCGAGGCCACCCGCATCCTCGACGAAGGTCAGGCCGCGGTACGCTCCTCACGCGAGGGCAAGCAGACGAAGAAGCCGCTCGTGGTCCTGATGGTGGGCGTCAACGGCGTCGGCAAGACCACCACCATCGGCAAGCTCGCCACCAAGTGGAACGCCGAGGGCAAGAAGGTCATGCTCGCCGCCGGCGACACCTTCCGCGCCGCCGCGGTCCAGCAGCTCGAGGTCTGGGGCAAGCGTGTCGGCGCCGACGTCGTGAAAGGCAAGGAGGGCGCCGATCCCGGCGCCGTCGCCTTCGACGCCACGAAGAAGGCCCAGGAGGCCGCTGCCGACGTGCTGCTCGTCGACACCGCAGGTCGCCTTCACACGAAGGTGAATCTGATGGAGGAGATCAAGAAGGTGAAGCGCACCATCACGAAGGCGATGGACGGCGCTCCCCACGAGACGCTCCTCGTCCTCGACGCCACCACGGGTCAGAACGGGCTCACCCAGGCGGTCCTCTTCAAGGAGGCCCTCGAGCTGACCGGGATCATCTTGACCAAGCTCGACGGCACGGCGAAGGGTGGAATCGTCCTCGCCGTATGTGACGAGCTCAAGGTTCCCGTGCGATACATCGGGCTTGGCGAACGCGCCGAGGACCTCCGCGAGTTCGTCGCGGTCGACTTCGTCGAGGCCCTGTTCGGCCGCGACGATGACGAGGCCGCAGCGGCGTGAGCCGATGCGTGCATGCTGCATAGAGTCAAGTGCAATCTGCACTCTTGGTTCGCGCGTCTTGATCCGCGTCGAGACCCTTTTAGACATTGCTCAGCCGAAAAAAATCGTGATAACGTGCCTCGCGGTTTCGCCGTTAGCCTGAATCCTCAATTTTTCTCAAGCGTTAGGCCACCCTCTGTGCGCACAGATCGCCCCGTTCTCCGCACCGAAGACCGCCCCGCAATCAGCACGGTGATGCTCGCCGCGAACGTCGAAACGGAAGGGGTTTCTCGATGAAGCAGGCTCGATACTGGCTCCTCATGGCGGCAGCGATGCTGTTGCCACAGGCTGCCTACGCACAGGCGAGGAAGCCCGGTGCAAAGCCTCCTGCCGCGGCCCCGAAGCCCCCTCCTACGGCGCCTCCGGCCGGTGGTGCGGGTGGTGACGTCGGCGATCTCGATGCGCCCGGCGGAGCGCCCGCGCCCGGCGGCGACACCGGAGCAACGCCGCCGGCCGGCGGCGACACCGGAGCGCCCGCCACGGGCAGCAGCGGCGGCATCTGCGAGATCGATCCCTCGGCGTGTCCGAAGGCATCGGACATCCAGGCGCTCTCCAACAAGAACGTCCGCGCCGACGTCTACGCCGTCCAGCAGATCTACGCGCTGCGCCGCGGCCGCGTCGAGCTGATGCCCTACTGGAGCTTCAGCCTCAACGACCAGTTCGTCAGCCACCTCGGGCCTGGCCTGGGCGTGAACTACTATCTCACGAACGTCCTCGCGATCGGCTTCAACGGCACGTTCCACCAGCCGTTCAACGGCGACTCCGACTTCAACTTTCAGAACCGACGCGCCACGCGCCTCGCCGTCCCGCTGAACGAGTACCAGGCGGCCGGCACGGTGAACTTCACGTACGTCCCGATGTACGGAAAGTTCAGCGGCTTCAGCCAGTTCATCTTCCACTACGACGGGTACATCGTCGGCGGCGTCGGAGCCCTGCGCACGCGCCCCATCGCGGTCATCGATCCGGACAACCGCAAGTTCGACTACGACTGGCGCCTGGCGTTCTCGCTCGGCATCGGCCTCCGCGTCTTCCTGAACCGCTGGTTCGCGGTGACCGCCGAGGTCCGCGACTACATCTACGTCGAGCAACTCGAAAACGTCGAGGTTGGTCGCACGCAGGCGCAGCAGCGAGATCCCGGGACCTGGTTCGGCGAAAAGCCCCTCACCAATAACGTTCAAGCCCAGCTCGGCATCAGCATGTTCCTGCCGTTCAGCTGGGAGTATCGGCTTCCCAAGTGATGCTCGCACGCACAAGCCCTCCGAGCAGCCACCTCGCCACCGACTCCGAGCGAATGGGGACCGGCATGAAGCGAAACTCCACAATCGAAACCCGCAAGCTCTCGCGTCTGACCGTTGCAGGACGCGTCGCGCGAAAGGCGGGAGCGCTCGTCGCTGCTGCGGCAGTGTTCGTCGCTGCCACGGCGGCTCCGAAGCCGGCGGCGGCTCAGGAGATCCAGCTCACGGGTCCGCTCGCCGGAGCGCCCTCCGTCCGCAAGATGCGCCTCTATCGCCAGGGTCGCGTCGAGCTCGCCGTCGGCGGCGGCTTGCCGCTGCTCTTCGAATACGAGCGCCCGTTCTTCCTCGCGGCGCGCCTCCAGTACAACGTCTTCGACTGGCTCGGCATCGGTGTCTTCGGCGGCTACGCCATCATCAACGCCAACACCGACCTCACCGACAAGATCGAGTCGACCGCGCCACGCAACACGCGCACGGGTTTGAACCTGCCTGCCAGCAAGTACAACCTCAAGTTTGCCGACCAGACCGGCAAGATGAAGTACATGGTCAACCCGCAGATCACGTTCAGCCCGTTTCGCGGCAAGCTCGCCGTGTTCCAAAAGCTGTTCGTCGACACCGACCTCTATATCCACGGCGGCGTTGGCTTCATCGGCGTCGAGGAGCGCGCGGACTGTACGGCGTGCACGACCAAGGAGGGCTTCGCGACAAAGACCCGCACGGCGGTCGCGCCGACGTTCGGGCTCGGTCTCACGCTCTACACTTCGGGCCTCGTCAGCGTGAACATGGAATACCGCGCGTATCCGTTCTCGTGGAACCGCGGCGGCTTCGACTCACGCGGTGGTGGCACCGATGCGTCGTTCCCCGACAACAAGATCGACTCGGAGGACCGCACCTTCAAGTTCAACCAGATGATCTTCATCGGCGCGGGCTTCTACCTCCCGACGGCTCCTCGCATCAGCGAGTAGCGGCACCAAGCGCTTCTGGCGCTCCAAGCGCTCCTCGGCGCGCGCGCTGGACGCGAAAAAGGGAATCGCCTCACGGCGGTTCCCTTTTTCGCGTTCGCTCAGCCGCGCTTGCTGACGATGCCGGCCCCGTCGACCGTGTAGGCGGGCGGAAGGACCTTGCGGACCGCGTCGCGGTGCTCCTCCAGCACTTCCCACTTCGTCGCGACGAGGCCATCGGCGATCTTCGCGCGGACGCGAACGCTCTCCTCGTCGAGGAGGAGCGTGAGGAGCGAGCTCGTCGCTGCCTGGTCCTTCTGCGCGAACGTCGTCGCGACCGCGTAGAAGCGGGCCGTCTCGTTGGAATCCTGGAGGTACGGATCGACAGCCTCGCGGATCGACGCGTGCTGATGCGCCTCGAGCTCCTGGAGGATCTGCAGCTTGGGATCGATGAACTTTGCGTACTCGGCGTCCCAGCGTTTGAGCCACACGAGCAATTCCTCGACCAGCTCGTCCTCGGGGAGGATCGCTTTCAGGATGCGGATGGGCGGACCGACGCTCTCCGCCTTCGCGGCGAAGGCGCGCACCGGCTCGATGGCCTCGCGACCGGCATCCACGATGCCCTCGAAGACCGCCTCTTTCTCCTCCTGGTCGGTGATCGACGGATCGGTCGCGAATGTGAAGCGCTTCAGCAGCGCCTCCACCGCGTCGGCCGACCTCATCTTGCAGAGCTCGGCGATCGCCTCCTGGCGATCGTAGGCCTGCGCCCGCTTGCTCCCCGCGGCCTCCGCGTACTTCGCGGCAGCGTTGGATTTCTTCTCGCTACCGCCGTCTTTGGCAGGCTTGCCCTTGAACAGATCGAAGAGGCCCATGAAGGCTCCCTTCTTAAGCGCGATCGCCCGCGTCCGCTACGCTTTTGCGCGTTTTATCCGCGCCGCAGAACCGGAGGCAAAACCCGAGTCAGAACCCGAGTCAGAACCCGAGTCAGAGCGGAACGGCGAGGAGCACGACCTCGCGCCCGTTCGACTGGACGTGGTAGCGGACCGGCCGGCCGTGCTTTGCCGATGCGTCCGTCTCCATGCCCTGGATGCGGCTCTTGAAGGCTGCGTCGGTGATGTGATCGACCTGCTCGTTGAGCGCCTTCTTGGCCGCGATGTACTCGCGATAGAGACGCGCGTAGTACGCGTCGGTGGGCTCTGCCGCGAGCTTCGCAGCGTCGACGTCGCTCGCGCCCGTCGCCTGCGATTGACCGCTCTTGTCCACGGAGAGCGCATCGCCGAAGTTCGCCGCGGTCGGCGCCTTCGAGACGCGGCCCTCGTCGTCGGTGTTGTCTTCCTCGACCCCCATGAGCTGGTTGAGGAGCTGGTCGATCCGGAACGCCAGGCCGCCGAGCTCAGCGTGATCGAGCTCGAAGCGCTTGTCGGTCTGGCCGTTGAGGATCATCAGCAGACCCTCCTCGAGAGCGGCGATGGGCCGCGAGATGTAGTTGCCGAGGAACCAGCCGCCGGCGATAACGAGGATGAGGCCGAGCGCCATGACGCCGAGAATCGAGATCGGAATGGCGTTGGCGCCCGGGAGCAGCGAGGTCGGTGCTGCAGCGACTGCGGCTGTGCGGTGGCCGTCGCCCATGCCGGCGAGCGGCGCCGACGCGAAGATGACGTCGCCGTTTCCGCTCGCGACGACGTTGCCGGTCGAGAGCGAGTTCTTCACGTCCTGGACGCTCGCCTTGACGGCGTTCTTCACGTCCTCGCCGGCGTTGCCGGAGTTCGCGACGACGTCGCCTGCGCTGCTCACGAGGAGAACCCCGCGGCCCGTCGTGATGTCGCCGACGCGAGCCAGCGCGTCGTTGATGGCGATGCCGATGAGGAGCATGCCCGCCGCGCGCGACTCGTCCTTCACGGGGACGTAGGAGGCGATGTACTGGTCGGCGCGGGCCTTGTCGGTCCACACGTCCGAGCCAGACTGCGCCTTGGTGATGGCCTCCTTGAAGGCGGGATACGCCGACCCGATGTCCTCGCCGCGGTTCAGGTCGGAGCCGTTGCGGCCCACGATCTTCCCTGAGTTGTCGACGACCGCGACGATCGACGGCTTCGCGCCCAGCGCGCCTGACGCGGCGCTGGCAATCTGATCGCAGAGCTGGCGTGCGGCGTCGCCGCGAGCGTCTGGCGTGGCCTTACCGAGCGCTGCGCGCGTGGCAGGCTCGTTGGCCTTGATCGCGAGCCACCGCTCGGCGCGCAGGGCGTCGAGCTGCAACTGCGCGGCCGCTCCCGCGACGTCGCGCTGAGCGGTCCTCTTGAGCTGATCGGTGCTGCTGGTCTCTGCCGCGAGCTGCGTGCGAACGATCGCGAAGGCAAGCAGCCCCACGATGAGCACGATCACGGCGTTGACTGCGATGATTTTGTTTCGCATTCCGCGCGCCTCGAGTAACGCAACGTTTCTGGGAACTGCCCGCAGAAGCTATCATCGTGCGCTCGACTGCGGCAACCCATGACTGACGCCGTTCTCCTCTCCGACCCAAGGTTCTTCCGGCACCGGTCCAACGGGTACCACCCGGAGCGTCCCGAGCGCCTCGAGGCGGCGCGCGCTGCGATCGAGCGTTCGCAGCTGTCTTTCAGGCCGATCGAGCCCCGTCCGGCGACCGACGAGGAGCTCGAACGCGTGCATGATCCACGCTTCCTGAAGTGGCTACGGACCCTCGGCGGCGAGCAGGGATATATCGACGCCGACACCTATGTTGGCCCGGAGAGCGTGGCGATCGCGGAGCTGGCGGCGGGCGGAACCGTTGCGATGGTCGACGCGCTCATCGACGGACCGTCCAAGCGAGGGGTGGCCCTGGTCCGGCCGCCCGGCCACCACGCGCGACCGGATCACGCGATGGGCTTCTGCCTCCTCAACAACGTCGCGATCGCCGCGGCCCATGCACGGGCGCGCGGCCTCGAGCGCGTCGCCATCATTGATTGGGACGTGCACCACGGTAACGGCACGCAGGATGCGTTCTTCGACGACCCGAGCGTCCTCTACGTGTCCACCCACCAGTTCCCGTTCTATCCCGGTACGGGAGCGGCGAGCGAGACCGGCGAGGGCGAAGGCAAGGGTTACACGGTCAACGTGCCGCTCACCGCAGGCGGCGGCGACGGTGTCTATCGCGCCGCGTTCGAGCGCGTGATCTTGCCAGTGCTC
The DNA here is from genome assembly GCA_043747665.1 of Polyangiaceae bacterium. GTDB lineage: Bacteria > Myxococcota_A > Polyangia > Polyangiales > Polyangiaceae > Labilithrix. The sequence goes on from JAYTOQ010000126.1 coordinate 6,692, forward strand.
GAGGAATACAAGCCTCAGCTCGTGCTGGTCAGCGCCGGCTTCGATGCTTCGGCGCGCGATCCGCTCGCCGAGATGACCCTGACCGCCGACGCGTTCGGATGGATGGCGCGGGCGCTGCGCGGCGTCGCCGACAAGAGCGCCGAGGGACGGATCGCCCTCGTGCTCGAAGGGGGCTACGACCTCGTGGCGCTCGAAGCAGGCTTGCTCGCGGCGACGCGAGGCATCGTCGACGGGACCGCCCTCGAGATCGCGCGCACGCCCGATCACGAGGACCTCGAGCGCGCGACTCGGGCCGCTCACGAGGCCTGGAAGACGGTGGGCTGAGGACCCGCTGCCCACGGCCCAGCCGGCACGGCAAATGCTCCTCCCCACGCACCGTGCCTACGTTTCGTTACCTTTTCCCACTGTTGACGGTCCTCAGCCTGGTACCCGGGTGCAGCGATGATCCAGGGTCGTTGTCCCAGGGAGCGAATCCTTACTCGGGCGATCCCGGCGTCGACCCCAACGAGCCGGACCCGCCCGTCGTCGCGCCGACGACGCCCGCGCCTGCCCACGACGCGACGTTCGCGGAGCGGACGCTGTCACGCGCGCAGCAGTGGATCGACGCGAAGATGCCGTACTGCGGCGGCCCGAATGGCGGTAGCGACGTCATCTGCGGCGGCACCTGCTCGCGCAGCGGCACTGCGAAGACCGCGGAATGGGACGACTATCGGAGCGATTGCTCTGGCTTCATCTCGTGGTCGTGGGGACTGCCCGCGCCCGGTGAGACCACCCGGACCCTCGCCCCCTACGATACGAGCGTCAGCACGCTCATCACGGCCGACGAGCTCGCCGTGGGCGACGCGCTCAACGGCTCCGGCCACGTGATGCTCTTCGGCGGCTGGGCGGACAAGGCCGCCGGCAAGGCGACCATCCTCCAGGAATCCCGGTGCGGCACCACGGCGTCGGAGAAGATCGCGGTCTTCAAGGTCGTCGACGCGACGACCCTTCAAATCTCGGATGGACGTAAATTCAGGCCGATCCGCTACAAGAATGCGACCAAGAACACGACCGGGACTACGAAGTGAGTGGGGTGACCGACGGGGCTTGAACCCGCGACAGCTGGAGCCACAATCCAGCGCTCTACCAACTGAGCTACGGCCACCGTACGAAGCGCCGACACCATACCCACGGACCGTGGAGTTGCAAGCCCGGAGTGCCCGACGGCTCTACGAGACGGGCCCGCCGCGGCAGAAAACGACACGAACTTTACCTCTGCCCGCGCCGGAGTCACGATCCAGGCATGGGAGCACGCGCTCGCTCTGTGCTTCTTCTCTTGCTCGCCTCGGTCGCCGCCGGCGCTGGCGGCTGCGCCGACACGCTGCCGGAGAAGATCGTCCTGTCGCCCGCCGCCTCGAACGTCGAGGTGCTCAGCGAGCCTCCGAACACCGAGGTCTACGAGCCCGCCGGTGAGGTCACGGCGCAGGTCATCGGTCACGAGACGCAGGACGCGCTGCGGCAGGCCTTCAACCAGCTCCGCAACAAGGCCGCGGCGAAGGGCGCGACGTTCATCGCCGTCGACGACGTGACGTCGCGCGCAGCGTGGGACTTCAGCGGGCGCACCATCGTCACGCTCGTCGGCACCGCCTACCGCCCGAAGTGAGCGCGGCCTTCTACGAGAAACGCCTCTCCACGCGCGAGCGCGGCGAGCCCGAGTCCGTCGCACGCCTTCGCGCGGAAGCCGCTCTCCTGGCATGGCTCGGAGGACGCGTGACCCCGCGGCTGCTCGATACGGGCGAGGACGAGCGTGGGCCGTGGCTGCGAACCGAGCGGGTCCCCTTCCCCACCCTCGCGGAGCGGCTCGAGGATGCGGCACGAAGAGGCACGAAGGCGCTGGAGCGCGCGTGGATCGAGCGCGCCGTGCGCGTGGCGTACGCCGCACTCGCGGAGCTTCACGAGGCCGTTGATGACGAGGGCGCGCTTCAGATCGTTCACGCCGATCTCAGCCCGGCCAATCTCGCCGTCGACGATGACGCCGCGCGCGTGGTCCTGCTCGACCTCGATCTCGCGACGTGGCGCGGGTCTGCGGTGCGCGACGGCGCCTTCCGCGGGACCGTCGCCTATGCCGCGCCGGAGATCGCGCGCGGTGAGACGCCGACGCCGGCGAGCGATGTGTTCGCGATGGCGGCCACGTTTCTCCACGCGGTCACCGGCGCGCCGCCGCGCGTCGGGCCCTCCCTCGCCGCGTTGCTCGGCATGGCGGCGGAGCATCCGCTCCTCGACGCCCTCGGGGATCCGGTCGAGCTCGCAGGGCGCGGAGCCGGGCATGCCGCGCTCATCCGTTGCCTCGCCCATCTCCCGCACGAGCGGCCGGCGTCGGCGCGCGATGTGTTGCGTCTGCTCGTGTGAGTCGCCGCTGCCCGTCGCGTCGTGTGCTA
>JAYTOQ010000127.1:0-8833 GCA_043747665.1 Polyangiaceae bacterium
GCCACCTCGGCGAGCTCGTTGGCGCGCACCGCGGCGCGGGGCAGCTCGATCATGGTGCCGAAGGCGAAGGGCACGCGCGGGCGATTCGCGAACACGTCGGCGGCGACACGATCGACGATGCTGCGCATGCGCACGAGCTCTTCGCGCGTCATCGCGAGCGGGATCATGATCTCGGGGATCACGCTGACGCCCTCGGCAGCGACGTCGGCGGCGGCCTCGAGGATCGCGCGCACCTGCATCGCGTAGATCTCGGGGAAGGTGATGGCGAGCCGGCATCCGCGATGACCGAGCATCGGGTTGAACTCGTGGAGATCCTTGATGCGCTTCTCGACATGCGCGACGGACACGCCCAGCGTCACGGCGAGCTCGTCGATCTGCTTCTTCTCGTGGGGCAGGAACTCGTGGAGCGGTGGATCGAGGAGACGGATGGTGACCGGCAGGCCCTGCATGGCGCGGAAGATCTCCGCGAAGTCGGCCTTCTGCTCGGGGAGCAGCTTGGCGAGGGCCTTCTCGCGAGCGACCACGTCGTCGGCGAGGATCATCTCGCGGACCGCGCGGATGCGAGCCTCGTTGAAGAACATGTGCTCGGTGCGACAAAGGCCGATCCCCTCGGCGCCGAACGCGCGCGCGGTGCGCGCGTCGAGTGGCGTGTCGGCGTTAGCGCGGACCTTCATGGTGCGGACCTGGTCGGCCCAGGCCATCAGCTCGGCGAACTCGCCGGTGAGCGCGGCGGTCACGGTGGGGAGCGCGCCCTGGTAGACGTGGCCGGCGCCTCCGTCGAGCGTGATCATGTCGCCCTTCTTCAGCTTCACCTGGTCGACGGGGCGGCCGTCGTCGTCGTACTGCGTGATGGTGACGGTCTGCTCGGAGTAGCTCACGTTGAGCGCGGAGCAGCCGGCGACGCACGGCTTGCCCATGCCGCGCGCGACGACGGCGGCGTGGCTCGTCATGCCGCCGCGCGCCGTCAAGATGCCGCGCGCCGCGCTCATGCCGTGGATGTCCTCGGGCGACGTCTCGACGCGCACGAGGATCACGGCCTCGCCCTGACCGGCGAGGCGCTCCGCTTCGTCTGCGGAGAAGATGATGCGTCCCTGCGCGGCGCCCGGGCTCGCGGCGAGGCCGCGCGCGAGGAGCTTCTTCGGCGCGCTGGGATCGAGCGTGGGGTGGAGCAGCTGATCGAGCGACGACGCATCGACGCGAAGCAGCGCCTCTTCCTTGGTGACGAGGCCTTCCTTGGTCATCTCGACGGCGGCGCGGACGGCGGCCTTGCTGGTGCGCTTCGCGGAGCGGCACTGCAGCATGTAAAGCTTGCCCTCCTGGATCGTGAACTCGAGGTCCTGAAGATCGCGGAAGTGCTTCTCGAGCTTGGCGGCGATCGCGAAGAGCTCCTCGAACGCCGCGGGCATGAGCCTCTCGAGGGAGTTGTCGGCGGTGCGCAGCGGCATGGGCGTGCGTGTCCCGGCCACGACGTCCTCGCCTTGCGCGTTCGGCAGCCACTCGCCGTAGAGGATGCGCTCGCCGGTCGACGGATCGCGCGTGAACGCGACGCCGGTGGCGCTCGTGTCACCGAGATTTCCGAACACCATTGCCTGCACATTACATGCAGTTCCCCAGCTCTCCGGGATGTCGTGCATCTTGCGATAGACGACGGCGCGGTGATTGCTCCAGGAGTGGAACACCGCCTCGATGGCCCCCCAAAGCTGCGCCTTGGGATCGGTGGGGAAGTCCTGACCGGTCTTCTCTTTCACAATCTCCTTGAAGCGCGCCACCACCTTCACGAGCTCGGCCTCGGGGATGTCGGCGTCGGTGACCTTGCGGCGCAGCTCCTCGGCATTGAGGCGCGTCGCGTCGATGCCCTTGTCCTTGCCGACGCGTCCGCGGGCCTCGTCGAGCGCGGCCTCGAAGTTGTCGCGCTTCACGCCGAGCGCGACGTCCGAGTACATCGCGATGAAGCGGCGATACGCATCGAGCGCGAAGCGCGAATTACCGGTCCGCTCGGCGAGCCCCCTCATCGTCCCGTCGTTGAGCCCGAGGTTCAGGATGGTGTCCATCATTCCCGGCATCGACGCGCGCGCGCCGGATCGAACGCTGATGAGCAGCGGCGACCTCGGGTCTCCGAACGTCATCCCGAGCTGCTTCTCGACGCGCGCGAGGGCCTCCTCGACGGCAGGCCGCAGCTCGTCGGGGAGCCGCTTGTCCTGCGTGAACGAGCGACACGCGTCGGTCGAGATCGTGAAGCCGGGCGGCACCGGCAGCCCGAGCGAGGTCATCTCCGCGAGCCCGGCGCCCTTGCCGCCGAGCAGATCCCTGCGGGTCGGATCGCCCTCCGCTTTGCCTTCGCCGAACGAGAAAACGAGCTTCATTTTTAGGCGCGCACTCTACGCCCTCGCGTCACGGCAAAGAAGCGACTTTCTGCAGCAGCGTGGCGAGGATCTCCTTCTCGCCGCTCGCAAGCGCCACGAACGCACGACTTGCGTCAATGCCGAGCTGCTGTCGCGCGTGCAATTCGGTGAGGCGTCCGGTGGGCGTCGGGTAGAGCCTCACGACACGCCCGTTTGCGGGGTCACGGCGCTTGGTCAGCGTGCGCATGCGCACGAGCGTGGCGACGATCTCGGTCACGTTCGCGCGCGAGCACTGCAGCTCGTGCGCGACCTCGCTCGCGCACAGAGCGGGACGCCCCGTTTGCTCGGCGGCGACGATCGCGCGCAGCACGAGGATCTGCGGGAGCGAATACTCGTACGTCAGCAGCAAGACGCCGTCGCAATGCCGCGATGCGTTCTGCGCGATCCGCCACACGCGATCGAGTAGCTGCGCGTCGAGGGGGTCGAGCGCGTCGAGGGGGTCCGGCGCGTCGAGGGGGTCCGGCGCGTCGTCGGGCGCGTACGACGAGAGAGGGCACCCAGGGACCTCCTCGTACAGATCGAGCCGACGATTCGGGTCCTGACGGTCGCCAACAGCGCGAAACAGCACGGTCGCAGCACAATTCGGGTCCTGACGGTCGTCGCTCCCACGATTCGGGTCCTGACGGTCGTCGAGCTCACAATTTGGGTCCTGACGGTCGTCGAGCTCACAATTTGGTTCCTGACGGTCATCGATCGCACGATTCGGGTCCTGACCGTCGGCAACTGCGCGAAACGATTCGGGTGCCTCACGATTAGGACCCGAATCGTCGTCACTCGCTGCCGGAGCACCTGCCCCCGGCGCGATCGTCAGGATCCAAATCGTCGCCACTTTCTCAACCATGAGGACTTCGTCGACCGTAGCGACGCCGAAGTTGCGAGCGAAAACCCGCCGAGCGCTCAACTCAACTCAACTCAACTCAACGCGACGAGGTGATCGCCGGCTTCAGCCAGCCGCGCTGCCTTTTGCGCTCATCGGGGAAGAGGCTGTCGAGCATCGAGGAGAGGCGCGCGGGGGCGGTCGCGGCGCGCGGGCTCGCGAGGTCGTCGAGATCCTTTGCGAGGTCGGCGGCGGTCGGGTAGCGGTGATCGCGGTTTCGCTCGAGCGACTTCTGGACGATCGCCGCGAGGCGCCCCGGCACCTCGGGCACGAGCGTCCGGACATCGGGGATCGCGCCGACGTGGACGGCGCGCACCGTCTCGACGTCGGTCTCACGTTGAAAGAGGCGACGCATCGTGCAGAGCTCCCACAGCGTCGTGCCGAGGCCGAAGACGTCTGCGCGCCGATCCAGCGGGAGCTGCATGATCTGCTCGGGCGCCAGGTAGGAAAGCTTCCCCTTCACCACGCCGGGCGCGGTCTTCAACGCGGTTCGCATCATCGTCTTCGCCATGCCGAAATCGAACAGCTTGATGTGGCCGTCGAACGTCACGAATACGTTGGCGGGGTTGACGTCACGATGGATGAGCGCGACCGGCGCGCCGGCATCGTCGCGGAGCTCGTGCGCGTGCTGGAGGCCGTCGGCGATGCGCGCGCCAATCCACGCGATGAGCTCGGGCTCGAGGCGCAGGCCGCGCGCCACACATGCCTCGTAGACGGTGGCGAGCGTCATGCCGAGCAGCAGCTCCATCGCGATGTAGCGCTGGCCGTCATCGACGCCGACCTCGATGGTGCGCACGATGCCGGGATGACGAAGGCGGGCGAGGAGGTTCGCCTCGTCCACGAACATTTTCACGAAGTCCTCGTCCTTGTCGGCGCGATCCCTGCGCATCACCTTGAGCGCCACCACCTCGGCGCCGCCGTCGCGCGCGCGACCGAGGTAGATCGAAGCCATGCCGCCGCCCGCGATCTTCGCGAGCACGTCGAAGCGCCCGAGCTTCGTGGGACGCGACGGCACGAACCCCGTCGACCGCGGCGGTGGCACCGAGCGCGGTGGCACCGAGCGCGGCGGCACCGACTGCGGCGGCACCGACTGCGGCGGCACCGAGGCGCGCGGCGGCACCGAGGCGCGCAGCGGCAGCGGCGGCGGTTTGGGCGGGTCCTTGGCCATCGTCCGTACCCGAAGCGTACGGCATCGACGGCCCGTGATCACGCCAGCTTCGAGAAATCCCCGATCCGCAGCATGCATTGCGCTCCATACGAGAGAAGCTCGAGGCGCTTTGGCGTCCGCGCGTCGGCGGGATCGTTCACGAGCGTGCGGGTAAAGATGTCGTCGAGGCGGGCCGCGAGGTCCTCCGTCTGCGAGAGCGCCGCGCTCACGGCGGCCTCCGTGTGGAGCTCCTTCGTGCTCGCGTCGACCTTCGCGACGACGTCGACGATGACCATGTCGTCGTCCTTCTCGAAGGCGTCCTTGCCGTGGAGCACCGGTTTCTGCTCCTTCGAGATGCCTGACAGGCGCTTCGCGACGGTCCGCGCCTGGGCGAGCCACGCCTTGCCTTCGGTGACCGCGCTGTGGACCGCCCTGGCGCGCGCCATCGCGTACACGGGATGATCGAGCGCGCCGCCCGCGCTCACGGCATCGGCGACGTGGCTCGACGTCGCGGACGCTAGGAGACCGCGAAGGCGCTCGAAGGTGAACTCGCGCAGCTTGGCCAGCGTGTCCTCCTTGGAGAGATCGAGCTTCTTGCCCTCGAGACCGTCGTAGGCCCAGCCGAACAGCTCGCCGAGCGAGAGCTTCGCGTACGCGGCATTGGCCTTCGAGCGATCGAGGAGCGTACGCAACGTCGCGATGCACGCGCGGCGCAACGCGAACGGATCGGCGGCGCCGGTCGGCGAGAGACCGACGGCGAAACAACCCACCAGCGTGTCGAGCCGATCTGCGAGCGCGACGGAGGCCGAGATGTCGTCGTCCGCGACGGGTCCCTCGGCGCCGATCGGGCGGTAGTGGTCACGAACGGCGTTCGCGACCTCCTGCGGCTCGCCGGCATTCAACGCAAACGCGCGGCCCATGTCGCCCTGCAGCTCGGGGAACTCCCCGACCATGAGCGAGACGAGATCGAACTTGCAGAGGTGTGCAGCACGCTGGACCTGCTCGCCGGCGGCGGCCGACAGAGCGAGGCCGCTCGGTCCCGCGATCCTCGCCGCGAGCTTCTCCATGCGCGCAACCTTCTCGCGCACCGTGCCGAGGCGGTTGTGAAAGACGATGCCCTGGAGCTTCTCGACGCGGTCCTCGACCTTCGCCTTCTTGTCCTCCTCGAAGAAGAACCGCGCGTCGGCGAGACGAGCGTGCATCACGCGATCGTTGCCCTTCGCGACCTGCGCCGGATCGTTCGCGGTGTTCACGACCGCGAGGTAGTGCGGGAGGAGCGTGTCTGCGTCTTTCTGCACGCAGAAGTACTTCTGATGGCCGCGCGCGACCGCGCGGATCACGGCGGCGGGGAGCTCGAGGAACTTCGCCTCGAACGAGCCCGTCACGATGTGCGGCTCCTCGACCAGTGACGCGTTCTCGTCGACGAGCGCCGGCTCCGGATCGTGGACGCCGCCCGCCGCCTTCGCCGCTGCGGTCACGCGATCCATCATGGTCTTCGCGCGCTCGTCGCGATCGACGAGGACGTGCTTGCCTCGTAGCGCATCGACATAGGCGTCGGCCGAGGGGATCTCGAAGGAACCAGGCGCGAGGAAACGATGACCGCGCGTGGTCTTCCCGGAGCGAACGCCGGCGAACGCGAGATCGAGGCTCTCCTCACCGAAGAGCGCGACGAGCCACTGCACGGGGCGACCGAACGTGGCGTTGCCGGCGCCCCAGCGCATCGACTTTTTGAAGGGGATCTCGCCGCACAGCTCGGCGAGCGCCTTGCCGAGCAGCTCGCGTGCGTCGCGTCCCTTCTCCTGACGGCGACCCACCACGAAGCGGCCGGCTTTCTGTTTGCCGCCCGCCTCCTTCGTGATTACCGAGAGCGCGTCGACGGCGACGCCGAGCTTGTTGGCGAAGGCTTCTGCCGCCTTGGTGGGCTTGCCGTCCTTGTACGCGGCGGTCTCGGGCGGGCCGACCACCTCCTCGTCGAGATCGGGCTGCGTCTCGCCGACGCCTTGCACGAGCACCGCGAGCCGTCGTGCGGTGCCGAGCGCGCGGATGTCACCGTGAGGCAGGCGAAGGCCCTCGAGCTTGGTGCGGGCGAGGGCCGGCAAGGCAGCGAGCGCCGCGTCGACGAACGAGGAGGGGAGCTCCTCGGTTCCGATCTCGAGAAGGAGCGTCTTGGGCATGAGGAATCGGGGACGCTAGCAGAAAAGGCCCGGCGCCCGGTACCCTCGGGCCAATGGCGACCTTCACGATGCGGCACGAGCTCGATTGCGACTGCGAGCGGTTCTGGACGCTCTTCTTCGAAAAGGATTTCAACGAGGCGCTCTTCAAGGCGCTCGAGTTCCCCGAGTGGAAGCTCCTCGACACCAAGGAGACCAACACGTCCATCGTCCGCACCGTCAAGGCGACGCCGAAGATGGAAGTGCCCGCGGCGGTCGCGAAGCTTCTCGGGTCGAGCTTTGGCTACGACGAGGTCGGCACCTTCGACAAGGCGTCGAAGACCCTCAAGTTCGTCATCAAGCCCAACGTCATGACGGAGAAGCTCCGTAACGAGGGCAGCGTGAAGTGCGAGCCGCGCGGCGAGGGCAAGAGCACGCGCGTCGTCGAGATCACCGCCGAGGCGAAGGTGTTCGGCGTCGGCGGCATGATCGAGAGCGCCTTCGAGAAGAGCTTTCGCACCGGCTGGCAGAAGAGCGCCGACTTCATCAACAAGTGGGTGAAGGACCACCCGTGAAGACGCTCGCGCTAGCTGCGCTCCTGACGCTCGCGATGCTCCCCGGTTGCGACAATGCGCTCATGGGCAACGTCAAGCCGGTGCCCGCCGTGCATCGGATGCCCGTCGAGGTGGAGGGAACGACCATCCTCGTTGCCGACGATCCCGTCATCGAATCGAGCGATCCCGTTCACCTTTCCCGCGCCAAGGAGGCCCGCGTACCCCAGGATTTGCGGGTCGCGATGAACAACGCGTTCATCCTCGCGGGCTTCAAGGTGGTGTCGACGCCGGCGCTCTCGCACGACCTCGTCGCGAAGATCTCCCTCGCCGTGCGCGAGGAGTCGGGCAAGGTGTACCAGACGTACCGCTGCGGCTTGCGGGCACCGGACGGGACGCTCGTCGCCCAGATCGACTGGGCCTGGCCGCAGGGCACGTACGTCGCCGAGGACGAGGTCTACGAGTACGCGACCCACAGCGTGGCAAACGAGATCGCGCTATCGCCAAAAGTGATCGGGTACCTGCGCGAGCATCGCCGTTAGAGACGTTGCGTGGGAGGGCTGCGAGGGGCGCCAGTTCATGACACATGATTAGGCCGTCTTCCTCTCCTTCTTCACTTCCTAGCAGAAATGCGTTGCCGGGAAATGCGCGCAGCAGGCGCCCGTCGTGAAGTGATCGGCAAAGCGCGGCGAACGGTCAGGATTCGCAGCTGAACGGTCGGGGCGCGTGGAATGCGGAGGCCAGGCGGTGCGTCGAACCTTCGATGCCACCCACGCCCCGATTCCTGCCGCCGTCGTTCGCCGAACCTCGTGTCTCGGCGCGCCTGTGGATCGCGCTGGCGGCGGGGATCGGCGCGGGTGTGTGCGCGTACGCCGGGCTCTATCCGAGGTTCGATGGCGGCGCGCTGCGAGCGGTGATCGCGCTCACGAGCATGCCGTTCGCGGCAGCGGTCGTCGCCTCGTCGCTGAGCGCGCCGACGGACGGAGGGGCGTTCGGCCGAGCGCTCGGCTACGCGACGATTCTCGGGACGGCATCGACCATCATCCCGGCGGCCATCCTCACGCGCCAAGGCTCCGACCAGTTCGTCACGGCGTGCATCTTCGGCGGCTTCTTCGGCGCGGTCACGGGCGCGCTCTACGGCTTGCCGCTCGCCGTGCTCTCGGCAGCAGGTCAGCGGCACGTTCGCGCGGAGACCCACGCGTCGACCGATCTCGCGGCGCGCGCAGGCGGGATCTGGCTCCTCGTCGTGAGCCTCATCGGTCTCGCCGCGACGCAGCTCCTGGATGACCCGGGAACGAGCTACGACGCCGAGGGGCTGAGCGCGCCCGCGGGGCTTCCCGCCGTCATCGCCGGCCTCGGGGCGCTCGGCGGCCTCGCCGTCATCGTGCGCTCGACGTTGCGCTTGCGACGCCGCAACGCGTGGATCGAGCGCGTGCGCTGCGGGCGAGAGCCGGCCTTCCGCACGCGCGTCGCCGACGTGCGGGATCGGCTCGACGGCCTCCCGCGCCTCGAACAAGGCGCGACGGTGGTGGAGCTCGTCGTCGACGAGACGTCGGGCGCGGCGTATCGCGTCGCGGCGTATGGCACCGCCGTGGCGCTGGTCAGCGATCCGCGCTGAGCGGCGGAAGCGCGCCCTTCATGTGCACGATTTCGTGCACCACCTTCGCGCCGGCGGTGATGAGCGCATCGGCGATCGCCGGCTCGCC
>JAYTOQ010000128.1:0-2077 GCA_043747665.1 Polyangiaceae bacterium
AGTCCCACGCGAGAATGGTCGTGTTCCGGAGGCCTCTCTGTCAACCGCGCTTATGGTGCAGGACGCAGCGTGACCTGTGCTTCGCGGAATTTGCCTGCCGCGAAGACGAGAAGCTTGACCTGCTGCCCGATCGCGCGCTTGGCGATGACCTCGGCGAGCTGTTCGGGGGTCTCGACCGGAACACCGTCGACCGCGACGATGGTGTCAGGGCTGTCGCCGGCCTTCAGACCGCCTTTTTCTGCGGGTGATCCCGGCGCGACGCCCATGACCTTGACGCCCTTGACGTTGCCCTCGGCGCTCGGGGCGCCGCCTAGACCGAGCCACGGTGCCGGCTGGATGGCGCTGGCGGGCGTCTTCATGAGGAAGCCGCGGAGCGCATAAACAGGAGCTCCGACGGTGATGGCGGTGCAGGGCTTCGCCTCGTCCTTGCAGGCGTGCACGAGGATGCCGACCACGCGGCCGGTGCCGTCGAGGATCGGAGCACCCGGCGTGTTCGCGGCGCCCTTGAGGTCGATGTCGAGCGCGGCGCGGAGGACGTCACCGTCCTTCGATCGGGGATCGACGCGGCCCTTCACGGCGATGGGCGCGGGGGCGAGCTTGCCGGCCTTTGGCGCGAAGGAACGGAGATCGGCGCCCTGCGGGTCGGTGCCGGTCGGAACGAGGCCGTCGACCCAGCGACCGGTGAGCGGGATGAGCAGCGCGAGGTCCCACGCCTTGTCCTTGTGGCCTATCTTCGTCTTGACGACGGTGCCGTCGGCGTAGCGGATCTCGGGCTGCTCGACGCCGCCGAGCGCAGAGATCGCGGTGAGGATACGACCGTCGTTGAGGAGCACGGTGCCGACGCCGAGCGGACGGCCGCCCTGCTCGACCTGCACGATGCCGCGCCGGACCTGGTCCGCCGTGAACCCCGACGCCTCGGTAGGAGCCGGAGCCGGAGCGGGCGCGGTGACGGCCGCCGTGGCCCCCGCACCCGCAGGAGCAGGCGACGGTACCGGTGTCGGCGCGGCCGCCGTCGGAGGCCCCGCTCCCGGCAACGCGGGCAGCGGCGGGGCTGCCGATGCGTCGGCCGACGCCTGCGCGAGCCCGAGCATGAGGACGACGAGGGAGACTGCGGTGAGTGCCGGGCGCGCCATATCAGCTGTGAATCTAGCACCTGCCGTGCCCGGGACCGCCGCCTTGCCTTGACACGACCGCGGGAAGGGTGGGACACACGACGGTGGTGATTTCATGAGCAGAAGTGAGGGAAATCAGGCCGATTCGCACGCGGACCATCACGCCGAGGCGCAGGATCACGGGCCGCCGCCGCCGCCCGAGCCGAGCACCCCGATGTGGCTGCCGGCGGTGGGCGCGCTCCTCTTTTTGACCGCGGGCCTCGCCTGGGCGCTCACCACGCCGCCGGCGGAGAGCGCGGATCTTTCAGCGATTCCGGCAGGTTCCGCGACCGCCCCCGCGACCGCCACGGCCACCGCCACGGCGACGAACGCGGCGACGAACGCCGCACCGGTGTTGACGGCGCCCCGCCAGGTCGGCACCACCATCATCCAGCCACTTCCCGCCGGCGACAAGCGCAGGCGCTGAGCTCGACCCTCGGCCGCGCCCGACTGTGAAGCGCCGGTCATACCCACGGCGAGAATGAAAACGGAGGTCGCGATGCCCCAAGCCCCCACCGCCGTGCCCGAGGAACCTTGCTGCGCCGACGGCAACGTCGCCCGGACGGACGCCACCGGACGCACGGAGATGGTGCCGGAGCTCCTCGCGTGGACGTCGTCGCTCGCGCACGATCGCTCGCTGGTGCGCGAGGATCTGCTCGGCAGCGCCGCGCACGTCACGATGCTCCGGAAGGTCGGGCTCCTCGAGCTCGGCGACGCGCATAAGCTCCGCGGTGCGCTCCTCGGCATGTTCGACGAGGCCACCGCCGGCAAGCTCGTCCTCGACGACGGCGAGGAGGACGTGCACATGGCCATCGAGGCGCGGCTCACGCGCGATCTCGGTCAGGTCGGCAAGCGCCTCCACGCTGCGCGCTCACGGAACGATCAGGTGGCCACCGCGCTGCGCCTCCACGTTCGCGATCAGGCCG
>JAYTOQ010000129.1:0-4347 GCA_043747665.1 Polyangiaceae bacterium
GCTCGCGACCGCGGCACGCGACGTCTCCTGGCCGGCAGTGTCGACGCTCACCACGAACGCGCGGCTGGCGGTCTCGGCGAGGAGGGTGGCGAGCGTACCTCCTCCGGCCAGCGTGCGGACGCTCGGCGGGCCGAGGTAGAGCCCCTGCACGGCGATGGATCGCGAGCTGCGTGCGCCGCGTGCGAGGTCGAGCTCCACGAGGTGATTGCCCTCGATCACCGCGACGAGCGTGCTCGCATCGGCGAGCGCCGCGCCGCCGTCGACCGGCGCGCCGAACGAGCCGAGGCGTACCGCCTCGCGGCCGGGTGTCCAGCCGTAGACCGCGCCCGTGATCGTGACGGCGACGATCTTGTCGCCCGTCGAGAGGAGCGGCGCAGCGGGGGCCTCGGGCAGCGAGACGCGCGCGCGGACGTTGCCCTCGGCGTCGAGCACGACGAGGTCGGTCGCGGTCGCGACCACCACGCCTCCATCGTCGAGCGACAGCGGCGAAGTGCGCGCGTTGCGCTCGCCGCCGATGCGCGTGACGAAGCGTGGGGCTCGCGAGGGCTCGTTGATGCCTGGGTGCAGCGCGGCGCCGCTGCGACGGATGCCGACCGCGTCGCCGGAGCTCGTCGTGAAGACGACGGTGCCGTCCGACGTCATGGTGGCGCCTCCCGCGGACGAGGCGCCTGCGCTGACGCGGCCCTTCTCCTCGCCGTCGCCGTCGAGGAAGATCACGTCGCCGCGCGTGGCGGTCACGACGGCGATCGTGCCGTCGGAGGAGACGAGCGCGGGCTGATCGATGTTGATGCCGAGGGTCTTCCGCCACGCGATGCGGAGCGGGCCCGAGGGCAACAGCTCCTTCGTCGAGCCGCTGCGTCGCGCGTCGCCACGGAAAGTGGGCGAAGGTCCGCCGGGCGCGCCGACCACGAGGACGGTGGGCCTCCGTGGGTCCACGCGCTGCGCATCGGCGGGTCGAACGGTCGCGAGCGCGCCGGCGGCGATGCCGGCCGCGGCGATCGCGGCGATCGCGATGCGCCGCGCCCGACCGGTCATTTCGCGGCCTTGATCGGGAGCACGAGCGACGCTTCGATGTCGGGCACGGTCTTGCCGCTTGCCGTGACCGAGCCGAGAACGCGCCCGTAGGCGCGCACGATGTCGCCGCGCGCCGCCTTGTCCTCGTCGCCGTGGACCACGCGGACGAGGCACGATGCGCCCTTCGCGCAGTGCTTCTTGTCGTCGATGAGGAGAACGGTGTGCCCGGCCGTGACGCGTGCGTCGACGACGTCGCCCTCCACCATCATCCTGGTGCCGATCTTCTTCTCGGGCTCGGCGCCGAACACGTCGTAGCCGACCGGGTTCTGTGCGTCCTCGCCCTTCGCGGCGTCGACGAGCGAGGCCACGCGCGTGACCTTCACCTTGACGATGCGCGGCGCATTGGGCGGCGACGCGGCGACGATCTCGAGGGGCTTCTCACCGACCGCCGACAGCTCGACGCGGACGCCGAACTTGCCCTGCGCGTCGACGGCGACGCTCTGGCCGTCGATGGTGACGGTGCTTCCGGGCCGCGTCTGACCGGCGACCGCTGCGGTGCCCTTGTCGGTCACGAGGTCGCGACCGGGGGCATCGAGCGCGAGGGGCACGATCGCGGTCCGCGCCGTGAGCTGCCCCGTCTCCTGCTTGCCGCCCTTCGGCGTGATCGCGAAGGGGATCTTGCGCTCGAAGCTCCTGGTCTCGCCGGTGCCCTCGGTCTCCTTCGTGAGATCGATGGCGTACGCGCCGCGTCCGGTCGCGTCGAGCGCCACCGGCTTGTCCTCGACGCTGACGAGGCTGCCGGGCGTCGCCTCGACGCGCACGGTGATGGCGGGCGGCTTCGCGGAGAGCGTCGACAGGTCGGCGCGCACGCGATACGCGACGGGCACGTGCACTTTCACGTCCTCGTGACGTCCGCCGGCGGGACGCTCGATCTTCACCGTGAGATCGTTGTCGCCGATGGAGAGCGGCGCCGGCAGCGGGAGCACGGCGTTGCCGCCGGTCACGCTCGCCGTCGATGCGCCGAGGGACACGGTGGTCCCATCGGGGCATGTCGTGCAGCCGATCTTGAGCGACTCCTTGCCGGTCTCGTCGAGCTGCGGAACGGCGCTGAGCGTCCCGCTGTTGCGGAGCGCGAAGAAGGCGACGCCGCCGCCGGCAATCGCGACGATCGCGAACAGGAGGCCGACCACGGCGATGGCCGGAATGCCCTTCTTTTCCGGGAGCTGCGGCGCGGCGGGTAGGGGGAGCGCGAGCTCCGCGTCGATCAGCGTCTTCGGACGCGGGACGATCTTCACCTCCAGCGGCACCATCACGCCGAGCGCGGTGTTCTGCACCTGGCTCGGCATGCGCGGCTGCTGCTGCGCTTGCTGCGCTTGCTGCTGCGCCTGCTGCGGTTGCAGCGACTCGGGCATCTGCATGGTGGCGCCATGACGTCCGGGCGCGCTGCCGTGCGTGGGCGCGATGCCGGGGATGGCGACGCCGAGCATCGTGCTCTGCTTGCTCTGGAGCGAGAGCGGCGTCGGGCCCGGCGTGGGGGCGATGCCGGGGATGGCGACGCCGAGCATCGTCTTCTGAGCGTTGTGCGGCGCGAGCGCCGGCGCTCGCGCCGCCGGGCTGGAGCCGCCGAGCGGGACCGTGCCACCGAGGTTCAGTGCATTCTGCACGGACGGCACGGCCGCTCGGCCAGCTTGATTGGGCGGTAATCCGAGGTCGCTCGCCGGCATGCCGAGCATCGTGCGCAGCGCGGGAGCACCGGCGCGTGCGGCGCCGCTCTCGATGGCGGGGGCCGTCGGACGATCCGAGCCCAAAGCCGCTGGCCCTCCGCCGGCATGCGGGGCGGTGGCGCTCTCGGCGCCCATCATCATCGTCTTCTGGAGATGCTTCGGCGGCGCCGCGGGCGCAGCTTGCGCGGTGGCGGCGACGCCGAGCGCCTCATCCACCATGTCGCGCGCGCGCTCGAGCGCCTCGGGATCGGAGACGGTCTGGGAGAGCGGCTGCGGTCGACCCTGCGTCTCGGGCGGAGGCACCATCGGCGTTGGGATTCCGGGCGGCGATCCCGCCGCGGGCGCCGGCGCGGGCGGGTTGGATGCGCTCCCCGGTGAGCCGAAGGGCGTGGAGTCCATCAACGTCTTGAACGCGGACAGATCGGGCTTCGCGCGGGCGACCGTGACCTCCTCGTGCACGTTCGGCGGTTCGCTCGGTGCTGCGGCCGCGCTTGCCCCGATGGTGATGCCGCACTGCCCGCAGAAACGAGCGTTCTCGGCGAGGGGACTTCCGCAGTTGGGGCAGGGACGAGTGCTCACGAAATGCCAGCCGCACGATACGACGAGACGTCCGGGATCCCAAGGCTTGCGTCCGCGCGCTCTTCTTGGTTCGGTAGGTCCACGTGTCGCTTCACTCGTTTCGCGCGTTCGTCCTCGGGACCGGCTCCAGCGGCAATTCCCTCCTCGTCGAGGCCGACGGCGTTCGCATCCTCGTCGATGCCGGCCTCGGACCGCGCAGCCTCGAGGCGCGCCTTGCCGCGCTGGGCGTCGTGCTCGATCGGGGAGCCGACCAGCTCGGCATCGACGCCATCATCCCGACGCATCACCACGGCGATCACTTCGGCGGCGTCGAGAAGATCGCGCGTGCCGTCCGATGTCCGGTCTATCTCCACCCGGGCATCTTCGCGCCGCGGATCCGCGCCCGCTTCCCGGTGCGGGAATACACGATGGGCCGCAGCTTCCGCATCGGCAGCCTCGAGGTCACGGCCGAGCACGTCCCCCACGATGCGCCCCAGGTCGCCGTCCGCATCGCCTCCAGGGATCACGCGTTCGGCATCGCCACCGACGTGGGGCGGCCGACGCCGAACCTCATGTCGTTGCTCGCGACGTGCGACGCTGCGCTGATCGAGGCCAACCACTGCGCCGAGATGCTCGCCTTCGGACCGTACCCGATGCGCCTCCGACAGCGTGTCGGCGGCGGCTTTGGACACCTCTCGAACGTGCAGACGGCGGAGCTCGCGCAGAAGCTGGTCGGCTCGCGCCTGGGACGGATCTACCTCGGCCATCTCTCGCGATCGAACAACACGCCCGAGCGCGCCCTCGAGACGGTCGCGTCCGCTGCGCCGCGCATGAACGTGTCGGTGCTCCCGCACGGCTCCGTGTGCGCGCTCGACATCCACCGAACGAGGGCGTTCCAGCTCGCGCTACCGTTCGGCTGACGGTCGCGACCGATCGGCTGGCGTCCGCGCGCATCCGCGGGTAAAAGCCCGCCTATGACCGAACCGCGTCTCGTGAAGTGCCGCAAGCTGGGCAAGGAGCTACCCGGGTTGACGCGTCAGCCCTACAAGAA